>QGUS01000020.1 GCA_003242515.1 Actinomycetota bacterium | reverse complement strand
CCACGTATCTCTCCCCTTTCTTTTTGTTGGCAGGCGCAGATTTTGTTAAGAGACCGGCCTACCGGCGGCCCGCCGCCGCGGGGACCCACGAGGCGGTCGACGACGTGGTCGCCGAGTGGGAGGACCGCTTCGGCCCGCTCCCCGAGGAGGCGTCCGGGCTCATCGCCCTGGCCCGGCTCCGGGTCGAGGCGCTCCGGGTGGGCCTCAAAGAGCTGGTGCAGGTGCGCCACGAGATCCGGATGGCGCCCGTGGACCTCAAGCCGTCCCAGGAGGTCCGGCTGCAGCGGCTCCAGCCCCGCGCCGTGCTCAAGGCGGTGGAGGGGGAGCTGTTCATCCCGGTCCCGCGCCCGCTCATCGAAGGAGTCATCGGCTTCCTCCGGGAGATGTGGCCCGAGGCGCCCGCAGGCGTGGATACGGCCTGATCGCATCTACCATCGGCTCGTTCCCCATTTCAAAGGATTCCCGTGAAGAGACTCGCTTCCCTGACCCTCGCCACCGTGCTCGTCCTCGCTGCATGTGGCGCCGGTGACGCGTCCACCGCGGCGACGGTCGGCGACATCAAGATCACGGCGGGTGAGGTGAACTCGATGTTCACCGACCAGGAGATCACCAAGGCCACCTTCGCCAACATGCTCGGGCTGCTGATCGAGTCCGCCGTGATGGAGAAGCACGCGGCCGACGAGTTCGGGATCGTGGTCACCGAGGAGGAGATCGGCGCCGAGGCGGACCGGATCTTCGACGACTTCTCGGCCGAGGGCGAGACCAGGGAGGAGTTCCTCTCCAGCCGCGGCTACACCGAGAACTTCCTGCTCAAGGTGGCCCACCAGGAGGTCCTGTGGCAGAAGATGGCCGACCGCTTCGAGGAGGACGGCCGGGGCGTCCCGTCGGACTCCGAGATCGAGGAGGGCTGGACCGACACGCTGATCAGCCTGACCAACGCCTGCGTCTCCCACATCCTCGTCGGGGAGCTCCAGGGTCTCGAGGGCGAGGACCTCGAAAAGGCGAAGACCGAAGCGCTCGCCGAGGCGGAGGGGATCCTGGCCGACCTGAAGGGCGGCGCGGACTTCGCCGAGACCGCCAGGGAGAAGTCGGTCGACACCGGCAGCGGCGCCCAGGGCGGCGACCTCGGGTGCTCGGCCCTCTCCCGGTACGTGAAGGAGTTCAGCCTCGGCGTGCTCGACGCCCCGATCGGGGCGGTCCACGAGGAGCCGGTGCTCAGCCAGTTCGGCTACCACATCATCCTCGTCCGGGAGCGCACCAACCCCACCGACGACGAGGTCCGCGACGAGATCATCAAGAACGGCGTCAGCTCCGAGATCCGGTCGTGGCTCGACGAGAAGATCAAGGCGACCACCGTCACCGTCCAGGAGCGTTACGGGTCGTGGAACCCGGACGCGATGATCGTCGTCCCGCCCGCCAACTGACGTGATCACCGTCGTCGGTCTCGGCCCCGGCGACTACGACCGGCTCCCCGAATCGACCAGGTCGCTCCTCGAGGACCCGGGGGTCACTGTGGTGCTGCGCACCGTGCGGCACCCCGCGGCCGAGCGGCTGGCTTCGCTCCGTGAGGTCGTCCCCTGCGACGACCTCTACGAGCGGTCGGAGACCTTCGAGGACGTCTACGACGCGATCGCCGGGCGCGTGGCCGACCTGTCAGCCAAAGGGCCGGTGGTGTATGCGGTCCCGGGCAGCCCGCTGATGGGGGAGTTCGCGGTGACGCGGATCCGCGCCCTCCGGCCCGACACCCGGATCGTCCCCGGCGAGTCGTTCGTCGACGCAGTGCTGGCCACGGTCGGGTACGACCCCTTCGACCGCGGCCTCCAGATCCTGAACGGGCACGACCTGCCCGACCCGCTGGTCCTGGACAAGCCGACGATCATCGGCCACCTCAGCCACCCGGAGATCCTGGCCGACGTCTCGGCGCGCGTCGCCGCCGTCATCCCCGAGGATGCGAAGGTGAAGGTGCTCGTCGACCTGGGCACGGCCGCCGGGCGGGTGGTCGAGTGCGAGGCGTCGCGTATCGACCCGTCCCTGGCGGGCCTGCGGACCAGCCTCTGGGTCGACAGCGAGCCGGGCGGCCTGCTCGGTGCCGTCCGCGTGATGCGGGTCCTGCGCCAGGAGTGCCCGTGGGACCGGGAGCAGACCCACAAGAGCCTGACCAAGAACCTGATCGAGGAGGCCTACGAGCTGATCGAGGCGATCTCTGCGATGCCGGACGACGGGAACGACTGGGGTGCCTACGCCGGGGTCGAGGACGAGCTGGGGGACCTCCTGCTGCAGGTGCTGTTCCACGAGGCGATCGCCCGCGAGGTGGGCGCGTTCGACATCGACGGGGCCGCGGAGACGCTGCGCCAGAAGCTGGTGCGCCGGCACCCCCACGTCTTCGGCGACGTCGAGGCGGGCTCGCCCGAGGAGGTCAAGGCCAACTGGGACCGGATCAAGGCCGCCGAGCGGGGCGACGAGGGGCCCCGGTCTGCCCTGGACGGCGTGCCCCGCGGCATGCCCGCCCTGCACCGCGCCTCCAAGGTCCAGAACAAGGCGGCCAAGATCGGCTTCGACTGGCCGTCCGCCGAGGGGGTGGTGGAGAAGCTCCGCGAGGAGATGGCCGAGCTGGCGGAGGCCATGGCGGGATCCGGGTCGGTGGAGGACGAGATGGGCGACCTCCTGTTCACCGTGGTCAACCTGGCCCGGCACCTCGGTGTCGACACGGAGGTGGCCCTGCAGCGGGCCACCGACCGCTTCGTCCGGCGCTTCCAGGCCATGGAGGCGGAGGGCCCCCTCGAGGGCCTGAGCCTCGACGAGATGAACGACCGCTGGGAGCGAGCGAAAGACTGACCCCCGTCGGGTCGCGCCGCTCCCGGCTTCGCCGGGTCTCTCCACTGCGCACAACGTTCCGGTGGGGAGAGGTCCAGGAACCCGGTACCAGGCGCCCGTTCCGGCCCCTCCGGGCCATCCTCAGAACAGGCCCGGAGGGGTGTTACCTTGACACCACCCACCATCCGACGAACACATGCCCGAAACCACCTACATCTCGAAGGTTCACGCACGCCAGGTCCTCGACTCCCGGGGCAATCCGACGGTCGAGGTCGAGGTGACCACCTCCGGCGGCTTCGGCCGCGCCATCGTCCCGTCCGGGGCGTCCACCGGCACCCACGAGGCGGTCGAGCTCCGCGACGGTGGCAAGGCCTGGATGGGCAAGGGCGTGGGCCGGGCGGTGGCCGCCGTCAACGAGCAGATCGCGCCCCCCCTCATCGGCCGGGACGCCACCCGCCAGGAGGAGATCGACCAGCTGATGCTGGACCTGGACGGCACCCGTGAGAAGTCGTCGCTCGGCGCCAACGCCATCCTCGCCGTCTCCATGGCGGTGGCCCGGGCCGCGGCCGCCTCCCTGGACCTGCCGCTCTACAGGTACCTGGGTGGTCCGTCGGCGCGGGTCCTCCCCGTTCCGTGCATGAACGTCCTCAACGGCGGGGCGCACGCCGCCAACTCGGTGGACATTCAGGAGTTCATGCTCGTGCCCGCCGGCTTCCCCAGCTTTTCCGAGGCGCTGCGGGCCGGCGTCGAGACCTACCACGCCCTGAAGCGGGTGCTCGCTGGCCGCGGTCACGCGACCAACGTGGGCGACGAGGGCGGCTTCGCCCCGGACCTGGCCACCAACGACGAGGCCCTCGAGTTCCTCATCGACGCCATCGAGGCCGCCGGCTACGAGCCGGGCGAGCAGATCGCCCTCGCCCTGGACGTGGCCGCTACCGAGTTCCACCGCGAGGGGTCCTATCACCTCGAGGGGCGGCTCCTCTCCTCCGGCGAGATGCAGGCCTACCTGCAGGACCTCGCCGACCGGTACCCGCTGGTCTCCATCGAGGACGGCATGTCCGAGGAGGACTGGGAGGGGTGGAAGGGTCTCACCCGGGCCTTCGGCAACCGGGTCCAGCTGGTCGGTGACGACCTCTTCGTGACCAACGAGGAGCGGCTGCGCCGGGGCATCACCGAGGCCGCCGCCAACGCCGTCCTCGTCAAGGTCAACCAGATCGGCTCCGTCTCGGAGACGTTCCACACCATGGAGCTGGCCGAGCGCGCCGGGTACGGGCGCATGGTCTCCCATCGGAGCGGCGAGACCGAGGACACCTTCATCTCGCACCTCGCCGTCGCCACCAACGCCGGGCAGATCAAGACCGGAGCCCCCGCCCGGGGCGAGCGGACCGCCAAGTACAACCAGCTGCTCCGGATCGAGGAGCGGCTGGGCTCGGAGGCCCGCTACGCGGGCTGGGACGCGTTCCGGAGGCTCGGATGAGGTTCATCCGGCGGCCCTGGGTCGCCGTCACCACGCTGCTCATCCTCCTCCTGGGGATCGCCTTCCTCACCCAGGTGATCCCGTACCGCCAGATCATGGAGGCGAACCAGGAGGTGACGCGCGCCCGCGAGCGTCTCGCCGCCCTCGAGGCCGAGAACGCCGAGCTGGAGCAGCAGGTGGCCGCCCTGGACACCCCCACCGAGATCGAGAAGCTGGCCCGGGAGAAGCTGGGCTACGTACGGCCCGGCGAGGTCGCATTCGTGGTGGTCGATCCCCCCGGCGCCGACGACGAGCCTCCCGCCCCGGAGCCCGAGCCTGAGGAGCCCGAGCGGTCGTGGCTGGAACGGGTCTGGGACTTCGTCACCGGCGCCGACATCGGCGATGACGGCTGACCGGACGGCGGTAGAGGTCCAGATCGGCCGGCCGCTGCGGTCGGAGATCGAGGTGGCGTCCCGCTGCCATCTCGGCGTCCCCGTCGTGGTGAAGGTGCCGCCGATCCTCGACGACGGCACCCCGTTCCCCACGCTCTATTGGCTCTCCTGCCCGCTCGCGGTGCAACGCATCGGCAGGCTGGAGTCCTCCGGCGGGGTGAGGCGGATGGAGCAGAAGGCCGCCGCCGACCCCGCCTTCGCCGCCCGGCTCGAGGAGGCCAACCGCTCCTACGAGACGGAGCGCGACGCCCTGGTCCCCGCCGGGGCGTTCCCCGTCCCCAGGGGCGGCGTGGGCGGCGTGCAGATGGGAGTGAAGTGCCTCCACGCCCACTACGCCCACACCCGCGCCGGCGGCGACAACCCGGTGGGGGAGCTGGTGGCGGCATGGATCGAGCCGCTCGACTGCACTGTGCCCTGCGTCGTCGACGGGGAGCGCAACCCGGAGTGGAGGCCTCGGCCGTGAGGGTCGCCGCGGTCGACATCGGCACCAACTCGATGCGACTGCTCGTCACCGACGGCGCCGGGGACGTCGCCCGCATCGAGCGGGTCACGGGCCTCGGCAGGGGAGTGGACGCCACCCGCCGCCTCGCCGACGACGCCATCGAGCGCACCCTCGTCGCCCTGCGGGAGTTCCGGGAGATCATCGCCGCCCACGGCGCCGGGCGGGTCCGGGCGATCGCCACCTCGGCCTGCCGGGACGCCACCAACCGGGAGGAGTTCTTCGACCTCGCCGAGCAGGCGCTCGGGGTCCGCCCCGACCTCATCCCCGGGGAGGAGGAGGCGCGGCTCGGCTACGCCGGCGCCACGATGGGCTGGCACGGGCCCCGGCCGGCGATGGTGGTGGACATCGGTGGCGGCAGCACCGAGTTCGTCACGGAGGGGGCGGCAGTATCGGTGGACATCGGGTCCGTCCGGCTCACCGAGCGGAAGGTGCCCTCCCGCCCGGCGCCGCCGCAGGAGGTGGAGGCGGCGTTCGACCACCTCCGGGAGCTATTCGGGGCGCTGGACCTGCCCCGTCCGGCCGCGGTGATCGGGGTCGGGGGCAGCTGGACGGAGGTGCCCGAGCTGGCCGGCGTCGTGGAGCAGGGCTCGGACGTGCACGGCCTGGTGGTGACCAGGGAGCAGATCGGGTCGGTGGTCGACCGGCTGGCCGAGATGACCGTCGAGGAGACCGCGCAGCTGGTCCCGGCGATGCGCGCCCCGGTGATGCTGGCGGGCGTGATCATCTCGGCGGGCGTGCTCGACGTCCTCGGGATCGACGAGGCCGTCGTCTCCATCCGGGACTCCCTCGACGGCGTGGCCGCCGGGTTGCTGGGCGACGGCTTAGCCTGATCCCATCCCTGCCCGGGTGGCGGAATCGGTAGACGCGAGGGGCTTAAACCCCCTTGGGCCGCGAGGCTCGTGTGGGTTCGAGACCCACCCCGGGCACTTCTTTCGCCGGAGACGCCCGATGCGCCAGATGCGCCGCGGGCACGGGGTGCTCCCACGGAGCGGTCGGCGGAGTGGGGGAGGTCCGGCGGTGCCTTCACCGTCTCCGGGGATCGTACGGATGCGGGGTGCCGCTGTAGCCTGGGCGTCCCCGACGAAAGGAACCGAGAGCATGGCACTGGACAGCACCGGTCGCACCCACTGGGAAGGCGACCTCTTCAACGGCAAGGGCACCGCGACCGTCGACTCCGGGGCGTTCGGCCCGGTGGCCGTCGACTGGAAGGCCCGCTCCGAGGAGCACGGCGGCAAGACCAGCCCCGAGGAGCTGATCGCCGCGGCGCACGCCACCTGCTACTCGATGGCGTTCTCCAACATGCTCGCCAAGAACGAGACGCCGCCCACCAGCCTGGACGTCTCCGCCACGGTGACCTTCGTGCCGGGCACCGGCATCACCCACTCCCGTCTCACCGTGACCGGCGTGGTCCCGGGCATCGACGAGGCGAAGTTCCAGGAGCTGGCCGAGCAGGCGAAGGAGAACTGCCCGGTCTCCAAGGCGCTCCAGGGCAACGTCGAACTGTCGGTCGAGGCGACCCTGGCGAACGCCTAGGCCTAGTCCGACTGGCGCCGCCGGTAGGCGGACACCGCCTCACGGGTCGAGCAGGTGCTCGAGCAGTGACGGCGGGAGCGGTTGCGTGACGCGTCGACGAACACGTCGTCGCAATCGGTGGCCGCGCACACGCCGAACCGGCCCATGCCGTGCTCCACGATCACGCTGGCGATCCCCATCGCGGTGGTGGCGGCCAGCCACGCCACCATGTCGCTGCCGATGGGCTCGAAGTGGAAGTGGGGCGCCCCGTTGTGGAGGGAGAGCCGGGGCTGGGCGTGGTGCTCGGCGAGGATCGAGTTGAGCCGCTCCGCGGCGGCCTCCTCGTCCTCCGACTCGACCACCTCCCTCAGGCTCTCCCGCAGGGTGCGCACGGCCGCCAGGTCCGACGACTTCGGGGGCCGTGCCACGCCCTCCCACATGTGCCGGTAGGGCTCGAGGAACGCGACCAGGTCGTCGAGCGTCTCGAGTGAATCCGAGGACCTCCTCCGGGTGTTCATCAGGGAGACGGAGAGGTCGACGGGCTCACCGGTGTAGTGGGAGAAATCCATGTTCTCGTTGTTTCCGGGTGCCGGTACAGTAAGGAGCGTAACCAGAAAGACCCCTTACGGCACCGAGAGAAGTCACATGATCCAGATGGCCAACATCCTATTGGGCGACCTGCGCCGTCAGGCCGCGGAGGAGCGTCTGGCCCGGAAGGCGACGCTCCGTCAGCGCGTCGTCCACCTCGGTCGTCGTCGTGTCGAAGTCCGCACGACCGACCGCACCGCCGCCTGATTCGAGGATTGAGGCAGGTTATCCGGCCCTCCTCCCCGGATAACCTGTCCTCATGTTCCCGTTGCTCGCCGAGCGGCTGATCCAGGACGCCATCGAGGCGGGCGAGTTCGAAGACCTTCCGGGAGCGGGCAAGCCGATCCCCGGCGCAGGTACCCACGACGACCCCCTGTGGTGGGCGCGCGCCTACATGGAGCGGTTGCGTGCCCAGGAGGCCTGGAAGACGAAAGAGGCCCCGCAGGGCCTCGAGTGAAGAGGGAGAGAACCCCCGAGAGATGCGGGGTCTCCCCCCAGGTCCCCGCATCTCTCCGTTACGACGCCGCGGCGTCGTAACGCTTTATCGTTGGCTCACCCCGACCGGGACGTCCGGAAGGCGATCTGCCCTCCGTGCGAACCGGTGTCTCGCCACTTCGCCGGTGATGCCGCCGGTGGCGGTGAAGGAGACGTGCCCGCAGTCCTCGCAGACCGAGCGCACCATCCCGGCGGACTCAACCGAAACCTTCATCTCGTGGGCGCAGGCATCCCGCCGCGCCCGCTGAAACCTTCTCAAACTGCCTCCCAAACCTTCGGGGAGAGCATGCCCCGGCGGGCCCGGCCTGTCCATGAGTCGCCCGGCCCAAACCGAAACCGTACTCCCTCGGGGAGGGTCGAAGCCCCCAGGAGGTACACATGGCCACGGTGCCGCACGGCTGGCGGGTCCACGACACGATCATCGGCATCCTCGGTGGGGGAGGGGTCGGGGCGGTCCTCGGCATCTTCGTCGCGGCCCGGGTCTGGGACTCGCCGCTGCCCATGGTTCTCGGCGTCCTCATCGGCGCCGCGGTGGGGGTGTGGGCGATGGGGGAGACCCGGAAGGACAACGACGACTTCTGGACGGTGACCACCGTCGTGATGTGGGTCTGCGCCGTCCTCGCCGGGATCTTCATCGGGATGTTGTTCGACGCGATCGCCGGCTTCGAGTAGCCCGCGGCGGCCCGGTAGGGCGGGCAGGCACCGGATTACCCTGCGGCCGTCACAAGGAGAACCGATGACCACTCACGCTGAACTGCTGGCGCGCCACCGCCGCGTCCTCCCCGACTGGATGATCCTCTATTACCGCGAGCCGATTGCTCTCGTCGACGGCGAGGGCCGCTACGTGTGGGACGCCGAGGGCCGCAAGTACCTCGACTTCTTCGGCGGGATCCTGGTCACGATGTCGGGCCACAAGGTGCCCGAGGTCGTGGATGCGATCAAGCGCCAAGCCGACAGGCTGCTGCACTCATCGACCCTGTACCTGATCGAGTCGCAGATCGCGCTGGCCGAGAAGATCGCCGCGCTCTCGGGCATCCCCGATGCCAAGGTGTTCTTCACCAACTCGGGTACCGAGGCCAACGACGCCGCACTGATGATCGCCACCCAGCTCAGGGGCTCGAACCAGGTGCTGGCGTTCCGGGGCAGCTACCACGGACGCTCCCACTCCACGGTCGGCGTGACCGGCCAGCGGGCGTGGTCGGCGACCTCGCTGAGCCCGTTCCACACCGTCTACGTGCACGGCCCGTACCGCCTGCGGAGCCCCTTCGGACACCTGCCGGACGACGAGTACACGGCGGCCTGCGTGCGCGACCTGGAGGAGATGATCGCCGTGGCCACCTCCGGCCAGGTGGCGGCGATGATCGCCGAGCCGATCCAGGGCGTCGGCGGCTTCGCCACCCCGCCCGACGGGTTCCTCGGCGCCGTCAAGGAGGTGACCGACCGGCACGACATCCTCTTCATCAGCGACGAGGTGCAGACCGGCTGGGGCCGGACCGGGGAGAACTTCTGGGGCTTCCAGGCCCACGGGATCGTCCCCGACATGGTCACCTTCGCCAAGGGCCTGGGCAACGGTCTCGCCATCGGCGGCGTGATCGCCCCGGCCGAGGTGATGGACTCGCTGCCCGCCAACTCCATCTCCACCTTCGGCGGCAACCCGCTCTCCACGGCTGCGGCGCTGGCGAACCTCGAGTACCTGCTGGAGAACGACCTGCAGACCAACGCGCTCAAGGTGGGCGCCCGTCTCAAGGCGGGGCTCGACGAGATCACCGACGAGGTGCCGGAGATCGCCGAGGTGCGGGGCAAGGGGCTGATGCTCGGCATCGAGTTCGCCGACCCGGAGACCGGCGAGCCGCTCTCCGCTCTCACCAACGAGGTGATGGAACGGTCCAAGGAGGAGGGCCTGCTCATCGGCAAGGGCGGCCTCTTCGCCAACACTCTCCGCATCGCCCCGCCGCTCTCCCTCACCGAGGAGGAGGCCGACGAGGGCCTGGAGAAGCTGCGGGCCGCCATCCACAAGGCACGGCAGTAGGGGAATGCCGGGTCGGGCCCCGGTGTTGGTTGTCATATCAACCAAATAGCCCCCGACAATGGAGTGCTGATGGAACTGGGTGTCACCAGCTTCGCGGAGACCATCCCCGCCCCGGGCGCCGAGCCCGTGGGTCACGGTGAGCGGCTCCGCCAGATCGTCGAGGAGGTCGTCAAGGCCGAAGAGGTCGGCCTCGACGTCTACGGCCTCGGCGAGCACCACCGCCCCGACTTCGCGTCGTCGGCCCCGGCCGTCGTCCTCGCAGCCGCAGCAGGCAGGACCTCACGGATCCGTCTCTTCCCGGCGGTGTCGATCCTGTCCACCGACGACCCGGTGCGGGTCTTCCAGCAGTACGCCACGCTGGACCTGGTCTCGAGCGGCCGGGCCGAGCTCCTGGTCGGCCGCGGCTCGTTCATCGAGTCGTTTCCGCTGTTCGGCTACCGCCTCGACGACTACGACGGGCTGTTCGCCGAGAAGCTCGACCTCCTGATCCGCATCCGCGACGAAGAGGGCCCGTTCCAGTGGTCGGGCCCGTGCCGCCCGCCGACCATTGGCAACCCACGCGACTAGCGTCCCGAGCGCAAGCTGCCCATCCGCATCGCTGTCGGCGGGACGCCGGCCTCGGTGGTGCGGGCCGCCAGCCTGGGTCTCGGACTGTCGCTGGCCATCATCGGCGGCAACCCCGACCGCTTCCGGGTGTTCACCGACCTCTACCGGAGCACGCTCGCCGAGCACGGCTACGATCCCGAAGAGTTCCCGATCTCCGTCCACGCCCACGGCTTCGTGGCGCCCACGGCCGAGGAGGCGGTGGAGGCCTTCTACCCGTCCTACGCCTTCGCCATGACGCGCCTGGGTCGGGAGCGCGGCTGGGGTCCCATGACCCGGGAGCAGTTCGAGATGATGCGCTCGCCGCAGGGCTCGCTGGTCCTGGGCGACCCCGAGACCGTCGCCGCGAAGATCCTCCGCTGGAAGGAGGTGCTGGGCATCCAGCGCTTCGAGCTGCACCAGAGCGTCGGGACCATCCCGCACGATGCGGTGCTGCGGTCGATCGAGCTGCTCGGGACCCGGGTCGCCCCGCTGATCCGGGGCGCCTAGCGGGTCATCGCCCCGGCGACGATCCTGCTGATCCGCTCCACGGCGGCGATCCCCGACGGGTGATCGTTCCACCCCTGGGTGAGGATCGCCACCACGTAGCCCGGGTCCGACCCCGGCCCCTTCACCCAGCCCACGGAGTTGATGGTGGGGCCGGCGAACCCGTTCTTCAGGGCGACCCGCCACCCCGAGGGGACGCCGGCGGTGATCCCCCAGGACTGTGACGGGACCACGGAGGTCATCAGGTCGAGGGCGATGGCCCGGTACTCGGGCTGGAGCAGGCCACCCTGGCCGAGGAGCACCTTCCGGATCAGGTTGACCTGATCACGCGCCGAGGTGCGGGTCAGGCCCCACGCCGAGCCGTCGTCCGCCGTCACCGTCGTCTGGTTCAGCCCCCAGACGTCACGCTGCGTCCGGAACCACGGCGATCCGCCGAAGTGCCGCCACAGGGCGCGCACCGGGTCGTCGGCCGACTGCGTGATCATCGGCGTCATTTGGCCCATCTCCCACTCCGTGGGCATGCGGCCCTCCTGCTGCGCCTCCAGCAGCGTTCCGGCCATGACCATGACCTTGAAGACCGACGCGGTGCGCTGTCGGTTGTCCGGATTGAGGGAGTAGTCACATCCCGTGCGGAGGTCGTGGACCCACGCCGTGATCAGCTTCCCCGGGTAGTCGGCCTCGAGCTGCGCCACCACCTCGTCGGTGAACATCTGCGGCCGGCAGTGGGCGGGGAGGGTGGGCTGCGGCTGGCGGGAGCTGGTGGTGGTCGGCGCCGCCGTCGTGGTCGTCGTCGGTGGGCGGGTCGTCGTCGTGGTGGGAGCCGTCGTCGTGGTGGTGGACGGCGGCAGGGTCGTGGTGGTCGTGGCGGGCGGAGCGGTGGTGGTCGTCGTGGCGGCCGTGGTGGTGGTCGTCGCCGGGGGAGCGGTGGTCACCGGAGGCAGGCTCGTCTCGGCCGCGGGAGCGGCGCAGGCCGCCAGGCAGAGCGACAGGACGAGGGCGCGGGCTCGCACCCGGACCATTCTGGCCGCGCCCGGGCGCGGCGTCAGTCCTTGATGCGGGGGTCGTGCTCCCGGCCGACCACGAACCACACCGCCTTCACCGGTTCCGGGCCGTTGTTGTAGAGGCGGTGCGGCTTGGTCGAGTCGAAGGCGATGGAGTCTCCGGGCTTCAGCTCGTACTCCTGGAACCCGATCTGCACGGTCAGCGTCCCCGAGAGGATGTAGCCGTACTCCCGCCCGTGGTGCCGCATCAGCGACTGCTCCGGCGTGGACGAGCCGCCCACCTCGTAGGTGGCGAGCAGGAAGTCGATGCCCTCCTCGCCGCTCGGGCTCAGCTCCTCCCAGGTGACGCCGGACGCCAGGTCGATCACCTGCCGGCCTCCCTGACGGGCGACCGGCGCTCCCGCCTTCCCGGTCTCGGCACGCTCCGGTTCCTCGTAGTCGTCACCCCGGATGATCCGGTCCAGCGGACCGTCGAGCTCCGGGACGATGGCGTACAGGGGGCCGCCCCGGGGCTGGGAGACCCCGCTCTCCAGCTGGGAGATCAGGCTCGCGGACAGGCCGAGACGCCGGGCCAGCTCCCGCTGGCTCAACCCGGCCTTGATCCGTTCCTCCCTCAGTCGCGCCCCGATGCCGTCGAGGACGTCGTCGGGCGAGTGGTCCGCAGCGCTCACATCAGCATCCATCCGCCATCGATGTGCAGGTTGATTCCGTTGATCGACCTGTTCTCCAGGAGGAAGACGGTCGCGTCGACGACGTCCTCCATTGTGGTCAGCCTGCCGGTGGGAGTGCGAGCGAGAACGTGGCTCAGATCCTTGTCCTTCCAGAACGGGCTGTCTCCCACGATGCCGGGATGGAGTGCGTTCACCCGAACGGGGGCGAGCTCGAGCGCCAGTGTCACCACCATCGAGGTCACCGCACCGTTGACCGTGGTCACGGTCGTGGACCCCGGGTAGGGGCGGTCCTTGGCGCGCCCGCCGAAGAGCAGGATGGCGGCGTCCTCGGTGGTGAGCTGGTCGGCCAGGGTGTGGATCACCTCTGTGTAGCTGACCAGCTTCATCGTGGCGAGCTTGATGGCCCGCTCGTACGAGTACTCGCGCACGCTGTTGGAGTCGCGGGCGATTGCGGCGAGGACCAGCCGCGACACGGGGCCCAAGTCGGCCAGGGCAGGTGCGATGAGCGACGGATCGGCGAGGTCGAAGCCGATGCCCTTGGCGTTCGGCCCCAGCTCCGCGGCCACCCGCTTCGAGCGCTCGTCGTCACTACCCGTGATGACCACCTCCCGGCCCATCTCGAGGTACTTCCTGGCCACCTCGAGGCCGATGCCGGAAGTGCCACCGACCACGACCACAGAACCATTCACAGTCACGACCCTCCTCTGTCGCCGGCCCGGAGCATATATGCTCGGTGCCCGTGTGTGCAGTCCTACTGAGCAGGTGATCGGTTGAGAGCGGATCTGGGGGTCATCGGGGGAGGTCTGGTCGGGCTCGCCACCGCCCGTGCCTATCTGGAGGAGCACCCCGGTGCGTCGGTGGTCGTCTTCGAGAAGGAGCCGCAGCTCGCGGCCCACCAGAGCGGGCACAACAGCGGCGTCATCCACTCCGGCCTGTACTACAAGCCCGGGTCGCTCAAGGCCAGGCTCGCCGTGGCCGGCGCCACGGAGATGTACCGGTTCGTGGCCGAGGAGGGGATCGGCCACGCCCGTACCGGCAAGCTCGTGGTGGCGACTGAGCCCCGGGAGCTGCCCGCCCTGGAGGAGCTGGAGCGGCGGGGGGAAGCCCAACGGGGCCCGGGGGTGCGGGGGGGCGGGCCCCCCCGGAAACCCGGGGAAGAGGCCCCCCCCCCCCGCACCGCCGCCCCCCCCCCCCCCCAGGGCGGGGTCG
>QGUS01000019.1 GCA_003242515.1 Actinomycetota bacterium | reverse complement strand
CACGGAGTGTTTCGCCGCCCAGTTATGTGTGTATAAGAGACCGGGCAGGGAAAGAGGACCCCAATGCCCCTGTGAATTCCGGTGTGCCCCGGTGTCAGTTGTGTAACCGAGCCACCGCAAACGGGGTCGCCCGGACCCGCCCCATCGCCAGGGCGTGGGACGAGACCTCGGTCGCCACCAAGCGGCACCCGGCGTCCCTCATGCGGGCGAGCAGCCTCTGGAAGGTCGAGGCCTCCGGCGTCGTGTGGCCGAGATCGACCCGCTCGCCGGCCACCCTGGCCCCGATCGTCCCGACGATGCCCGGCGTCCAACCCGCAGACGCTGCGATGGCCTCGACGTAGTGGGTGGTCGTGGTCTTCCCGTTGGTGCCGGTGACGCCCACCACGGCGAGGTCGTGTGACGGGTGGCCCCAGACCTCGGCTGCCAGCGGCCCTAGCGCCATCCGGGTGTCGTCGACCACGACCTGCGGGACCGGGATGGCGACGGGCCTGGAGACGCAGACCGCGACTGCGCCGTCGGCCACGGCCTGGCCCGCCAGGTCATGCCCGTCGACCCGGGAGCCGACGAGCGCGACGAAGAGGCTCCCCGGTGCGACCTCGCGCGTGTCGTGGGTCACGTCGGACACCGTGACCGACGGGTCGCCATGGACGCTCCCGCCGACCACACGGGCCAGATCGGCGACGGTCCTACCGGGCATGGTCGGGCGTGACGGCGAGGCGGTGGAGCGCCTGCTCCATCACCTCGGCGAAGACGGGCGCGGCCGCCTGACCGCCGGTGCGGAACTCCCGGGACGGGTTGTCGATGAGCACGGCCACGACGACCTGCGGGTCGGAGATGGGAGCCATGCCGACGAAGGAGGCACGGGTCTCGTTGGTGTAACGACCGTCGGGGCCGATCCGGTTCGCAGTGCCGGTCTTGCCGCCGACCCGGTAGCCCTCGACCGAGCCCTGGATGCCGGTGCCCTCGGCCACCACCTGAGCCAGCAGCTCCTGCATGATGCGGGCGGTCGTCGGGGAGATGACCTGCTTGGTCTCTACGGGCGTGGGCTCGATGTCGCCGTCCACGTCGGTGCGCGCCGCCACCAGGTGCGGGGTGATCCACATGCCGTCGTTGCCCACGGCGGCATAGGCCGCGGCCATCTGCATCGGCGTCGCGGCCACGGAGTAGCCGATGGCGGCGGAGGCCCAGCAGATGTCACAGCCCGCCTCGAAGTTGAGGATGCCGGCGGCCTCGGCGGTGTAGTCCACGCCGGTCCGCTTCCCCAGGCCGAACGCCTGGATGTACTGGACGAGACGGCGCTGGCCCAGCTTCTCGGCGATCTTGATCGTCCCGATGTTGGACGACTGCGAGAAGATCTCGGCCACGGTCATGTCCCGCGTCTCGTGCCGGCTGAAGTCCCGGTAGCAGCCATAGAGGTCGTCGTCGTCGTCCTCGCAGGCACCGGGCTTCAGCTCGAGCTCGTCGGCGACCTCGGGGATGACCGTGTTGATGTCGACCTCGCCCTCCTCGAGGGCGGCGGCCACCGTGATCAGCTTCTGGGTCGAGCCCGGCTCGTAGATGCCGCGGATGACGAAGTTGCGGAAGGCCAGGCAGGTCGACCGCTCCTCCCCCTCCAGGTCGTCACAGGCCGGGTCGACGGTGCGGCGGGTCTCCGGGTCGAAGACCGGGTAGCCGGTCATGGCCAGGATCTCGCCGGTCTCCACGTGTAGGGCCACCACCCAGCACGACTCGGCCCCGGTGCGCTCCACGGCGTCGGCGCACGACTTCTGCGCCTGGTACTGGAGCGGCAGGTCGATGGTCGTGTACAGGTCGACGCCGGGGATGGCGGGGACGATGTCGGAGTAGCCCTGGAGGATCGGCGTGCCGTCCAGGCTACGCTCGAAGACGGCCTTGCCGGGGACGCCGGTGAGCGCCTCGTCGTAGACCAGCTCCAGCCCCTCCCGCCCGACGCCGTCGATGTCGACGAAACCGGTGACATGGGATGCGGTCACACCGGCCGGATAGACCCGGGTCGGCTCGGGGTGGGCATAGATGCCTTTCACTCCGAGGTCGAGGATGGACTGGGCGGTCTCCCTGTCGACCTGGCGCTTGATGTAGACGAAGCTGGAGCCCGAGGTCAGCCGCTGATACAGGGCGTCGCCGTCGACTCCCAGGGCGCCGCCGATCTGCTGGGCCACCCACAGCGGCGATTCCAGCTGGTCCGGCACGGCGTAGAGGCTCTGTGCCTCGACGGTGAGGGCGAGGATCTCGCCGTTTCGATCGAAGATCTTGCCGCGCTGCGGGGCCAGCTCGCGCTCGACGAGACGCTGTTCCAGGCCCTGGCGGGCAAGGTCGGGGGCCGCCAGCACCTGGATGTGGAAGAGCCGGTAGCCCATGCCCAGCCAGGCGAGGACCACGAAGAGGCCCACCACGGCGAGGCGGACGTCTGCGGCCGTGAAGCGGCGCTTCTTCTCAGCAGACACGGCCTTCGTCCCTCCGGCTGTCCCCCCGGAGGGGCGGGAAGGCCCCTTCAGGCAGCCCGAAACCAGCGCGAACTCGGGTGCTCATTGGTTGCTTTCTCCTCGCTCGGCCTCCGCGTACACCGGGACCTCTTCGTCCAGGTCGACGTAGAGCTTCCGGGTGTCCTCCGGCAGGACGAGGCCCATCTCCTCCGCGAGAGGGGCGATCCTGGCGGGGCTCTCGAGACGTGCGATCTGGAGCTTGAGGTCGAGGTTGCGGTCCTCCGCCTGCTCGATGGCCTTGTTGAGCTCGGCCAGCTCGAAGGCGGCCCGGTCGAGGCTGGTCTGGGTGATGCCCAGGCCGAGGAAGCCGCCGATGGCGATGATGGCGACTATCAGCCAGGGTCCCACGGCCGGGCGCCGCGACTTCCTGCCCGGGATGACCCGAACGGAGCGCTGCTCCCTCTGGCGCGGCCGGGGATCGACGACTGCCGTCATGCTGCCACCTTCTCTGCCGCCCTCAACACGGCCGAACGGGCGCGGCGGTTCTCCGCCACCTCGGCGGCGGATGGCCTGATCGGCTTACGGGTGAGCACCCGCAGCTCCGCGGTCCGGCCGCAGGCGCAGACCGGGAGCCCCGGCGGGCAGACGCATCCGGAGGCGCCGCGGGCGAAGCGCTGCTTCACCACCCGGTCTTCCAGGGAGTGGTACGAGATGGCGACGACGCGCCCGCCCGGGCGGAGCATGTCGATCGCCTGGCCGAGACCCCGCTCCACCGCCTCGATCTCGCCGTTGACCGCGATGCGGATCGCCTGGAAGGTGCGCCGGGCAGGGTGGCCTGCCCGGCGCGGCGGCACGGCCTGTGCGATGACGGTGGACAGCTGGCCGGTGGTCTCGAAGGGCCGGTTGGCGACGATGGCGGCCGCGATGCGGGCGGCCTGCGGCTCCTCGCCGTAGCGGCGGATGATGCGGGCGAGGTCCTGCTCGGACCAGGTGTTGACGATCTCGGCCGCCGTGTGCGGGGCGTCCGGACCCATCCGCATGTCCAGCGGGCCGTCGTGCCGGTATGAGAAGCCCCGCTCCGGCGTGTCCACCTGGTGGGAGGAGACTCCGAAGTCGAACAGGACCGCCGCCGGCGCCTCGTCGGCCACGGAGGAGACCAGACCGGCGATGTCGCCGAAGTTGCCCTGCACCGCTGCGACGCCCAACTCCCGGGCCCTGGCGAGGGCGTCGGGGTCGCGGTCGACGGCGACGATGCGGACCCGGTCGCCGAACTCCCCGAGGAGACGGCGCGTATGGCCGCCACCTCCGAAGGTGGCGTCGACCACGAGCCCGGGCATGGTCGGGGCGATCAACTCGACCACCTCGTCTGCGAGGACCGGGCGGTGGTATTCGTGGCGTGGGTCCTGGGCCATTGCCAGCCCCCCGGGCGCTGGTACCAACTGAAAGCGGGCGGAGTCAGGGGCGTTCCAATTGGTTCCGGGGGGCTGGCGATGGGCCAAGCCCACTTCTCTTCATTCGTCCTCGTCGACATAGGTCTGGTCACCGGCGGCACGGTCCTCGAGGTATCGGTCCTTCTCCCACAGCTCAACATGGTCGAAGACCCCGATGACCACGATCTCGCTCCCCGGCTGGAAGCCGGCGAAGTCGCGGAGGTCCGGCTTGACCAGCAGACGGCCGGACTTGTCCAGCTCCTGCTGATCGGCCCCGGCGAACATGGTCCGGGCGAGCATCCGGGCCTTGCGGTCCTGAGGCCCGGCCACGATCTCCTGGGCCATGCGGGCGAAGTCCTCGGTGCGGTGGACCTGTAGCTGGCCGTCCCGCCCCTTGGCCACGACGCATCCCTCGGCGAGCTGACGACGAAAGGAAGCGGGCATGACCACCCGCCCCTTGTCGTCCAGCGTGTGGAAGTACTCGCCGAGAAACACCGTCGTCCGTCCGTCCTCACTGCTTCCTTCTCCCTCCTGGGAGCTTGCGCCACTATGCCCCACTTTGCCCCACTTGTCAACCCTTTCCCCCACTTCCCACCCACCGCCCCACCACGGGGACGCCACGGCACGGCGGAGGCGCGACATGACCGGGGCCGGAACGGCCCCATGGATCAGGGGTGTCGGGACCGGGGGCTGGGAGCGGCGGCTCCCCGGGAGGGTGCCGGGCGCCCGGTTCACGGAAAAAAGGGACGACGCCGGCGTCAGCCGGCGTCTCTCAAGCCGACTCGGGCAGGAGGAACGGCGTCCACTCCGGGTCCACCTGGAACCCGGTGGCGGCGTAGATCCAGGCGAAGCGCCGGGGCGGCTGAGGCTTGGCCCGGAGCACGAAGCCGACCTCGTTGGGCGTCCGGTTGCCCTTGCGCAGGTTGCAGGCCCGGCACGCGGCGACCACGTTGTCCCAGCTGTGGGCGCCGCCACGCGAGCGCGGCGTCACATGGTCGATCGACTCGGCGGGACCGCCGCAGTACTGGCACCGGTACCCGTCGCGGCCGAACACGGCCCGGCGGGTGACGGGGACGGAGTGCCGGTAGGGCACCCTGACATAGCGGTTGAGACGGACGACCGAGGGGACCGGCATCGACAACCGCTCCGAGGACCAGACCTCGTCACGCGGCACGACCACCGTGGCCTTCTCGGTGAGGACGAGGACGATCGCCCGTCGCACGTTGACGACGGAGAGCGGCTCGTAGCTGGCGTTCAACACCAATGCGCCTGTCATCCGGTCCGTCCTACCCGACGGAAGGGTAGTGACGGGACCCCGCTCTCACGGGGCGTTTCGGGGCAGGCTCAGTCGGCGACCGGCACCAGGCCGAGGGCCCTCCCGACGGCGAGCACCAGCGCACGCTCCCAGCCGAGGGAGACCGAGGCGACACCGGTGCGCTCCGCTTCGCCGTCCCGGACCAGGATCACGATCATCCCGTCGTCGGCGATCGAGGCGCCGATCACGTCGACGGGGACCTTGCCGGCGACACGACACCAGGCGTCGGCCATGCCCTGGGCGATGGACCTCGGGTTGGCCGCCACCAGTCGGTGGGAGCGGATGTCCCCCTTCTGCACCTCCACGCGGGCGCCCTTCTCCAGCGGCACCAGCCGCACGGAGACGCCGAGGCTCTTCAGCTCGGGCGGCACGTCGCCCGGATCGGGCAGGGCCTCCTCCACGGTCGGCGGACGGGAGGCGCGGACCCCGTAGGCGACGAGGATCTCGTGGAGGCGCTCCATGACCGTCTCCTCATCGGCGCCGGGATCGAGGCGGATGTTGATGCCGCCACCCTCCTCGGTGAGGTCGACGGTGACGGCTGCGACGCCCGGGATCTCCTCGATGCGGCCGGTGAGCCCGGTCTTCATCGCATCGCCCTCATCTGCTTGCGCCAGCGGAGATACGCCACGAAGTCGCCGGACGGGATGGCCATGACATCGCCGTACGCGGTGTGGCTGCGCCAGCGGAGATATGCGGCGGATGGCCCGAGCCGGCCGCGACGACGCACCGAGATGGCGACGCGGATGGCTTCCCCCCACAGTGCGGGCCTGCCCAGCACGGACAGCAGCATGCTGCCCAGCCCCAACTTGAACACCTGAATCCCTCCCAGTTGTTCGCCCTTGGCGTACAGCCTAGTCCACCGAAAAGCGGGCGAAACGGTACAGTCGCCAGAAGACCGAAAGGAGGACGATCCCTTGACCGATCGCATCACACGGTTCGGAGAACGGTTCGGCCGGATCGTCTCCAACGTCGAGACCGTGATCCAGGGCAAGCGCGAGGTGGTGGAGCTCGTTCTGCTCGCCCTCGTGGCCGAGGGCCACGTCCTCGTGGAGGACGTCCCGGGTGTCGGCAAGACCCACCTGGCCAAGTCGGTCGCCCGCTCGATCGACGGGGTGTTCAGCCGGATCCAGTTCACCCCGGACCTCCTCCCCTCCGATGTCACGGGCATCAGCGTCTACGACCGGGACCGGCGGGCGTTCGAGTTCAAGCCGGGACCGATCTTCGCCAACATCGTCGTGGGCGACGAGATCAACCGGGCCAGCCCGAAGACCCAGTCGGCGCTGCTCGAGGCCATGGAAGAGCGGCAGGTCACCTCCGACGGCATCACCCGTCCCGTCCCCACCCCGTTCATGGTCGTGGCCACCCAGAACCCCCTGGAGCACGAGGGCACCTATCCCCTGCCCGAGGCGCAGCTGGACCGCTTCATGATGCGGGTGGTCATCGGGTACCCGGATCGGTCCAAGGAGCTGGAGATGCTCGACACCCATGGCATCCGCTCCACCTTCCACGACCTGGAGCCGGTGGTGAGCCTCGAGGAGGTCAACGACCTCATCACCACTGCACAGCACGTGACGGTGTCCGACCCGGTGAAGAACTACATCATCGACCTGATCGGCGCGACCCGTCAGCACCCGGACGTGCTGCTCGGGGCCTCTCCACGGTCGGCGCTGTTCCTCCAGCGCCTGGCCCGGGCCAGGGCGGCGGCACAGGGCCGTGACTTCGTCCTGCCGGACGACATCAAGGAACTGGCGATCCCCGTGCTGGAGCACCGCCTCTCCCTCCGCCCGGAGGCCCAGATGCGGGGCGAGACCGTCGCCGGAGTCATCACGGGGATCCTCGGGAAGCTGCGGGTCCCGGGGACCGCTTCGCGCATCGCCACCTGATGCCGAGCGCCAGGGGCTGGGCCCTCCTCGGAGCGGGTTGCGCCTTCTTCGTCCTCTGGTGGGCCTTCGGCGACCCTGAGCTGCTGCTGGCCGGGGTCTTCCTCGTCCTCGCCCCGCTGACAGCGGTCGCCTACGTGCGTCTCCACTCCCCCAGGGTCCGCATCTCCCGGCGCATCGGGTCGCCCGCGGTGCACGACGGAGACACCACGATGGTCACGCTGGTGGTCGACAACCTGACCCGCCGGGCCGTCCCCCACCTCAGCCTCCTCGACGAGGTGGAGCGCCTCGGCGTCGCCGGGTTCGAGCTGGCCAGACTCCCCCGGGGCGAGCGGGCCACCGCCTCCTACCGGGTGACCTGCAGCCCCCGCGGCGTCTACAGGGTGGGCCCGGCCCGGGGACACGCCGCCGACCCGCTCGGCCTCGCCGAGCTGTCGGTGGGGGAATCGTCGGCGGACCGCCTGGTCGTCTACCCGAAGATCGAGACCCTGTCGGGGTTCCCGAGGGTCCGGGGCCGCGACCCGCTGGTTCAGGCCGCCCGGCCGGAGCACAGCCAGCGTGGCGGCGAGGACTTCTACACCCTGCGCGAGTACCAGCGGGGCGACGACCTCCGCCGCATCCACTGGCCTTCCGTGGCCAAGACCGACGAGCTGATGATCCGCCAGCTCGAGACCCCCTGGCAGTCCCGGGCGCTGGTGCTGCTCGACATCCGCGACCAGGTCTACGAGTCGGCGCAGGCCTTCGAGACCGCCGTCTCCGGGGCCGCCAGCATCGTCGACCACCTGGTGCGCAGCGGCTTCGACGCCGACTTCTGGGCGGGCGAGGCGAACACCCTGGACGCCTCCCGCTACGCCACGATCATGGAGCGGCTCGCGGTCGTGAGGACCGATCCCGCCATCGACATCCGGGCCGTGGCCACCCGCATCCGTCACCGGGGCGGTGGGGGCGCCCTGATCCTCGTCACCGGGGTCGCCGACCGCGAGATGCTCGCCGTGCAGCAGCTCCTCTCCTGTGACTACGGCAACACGGTCCTGATGAGCGTCTCGTCGACCACGCCGCAGACGCTCATCGGCTTCCAGCGCGCGGGCGCCGCCACCGTCGTGGTGGAGCCCGGCGGACGGTGGGCGCCGACCTGGCTCAAGACGATGAGGTCGACATGGGCAGACGCCTCGGTCAGCTAGCGGGCCTGATCCTGCTCGGGATGGTCGTCTCGAGGACGGGCCGTCTCGTGCAGTTCGGCGGCGACCTCCTGCCATGGCACGCCATCGTCCTCGCCGCCGGGCTGCTGGGTGGCGTGCTCTGGTGGCTGATGCGTCAGATGGACGTCAGGCCGATGTGGGCGCAGGTCGTGTTCGTGCTGGGGGCGATCGTCGTCTTCCTGAGGGTGGCGGTCCCCGAGACCCTGACCCTGGGGTTCCTGCCCGGCCCGTCCACCTTCTCGACCCTCGCCGACGTGATGGGCGACGCCATCAGGCTGATTCGCTCCGGCGTCGCCCCCGTGGTCCCGCTGCCGGGCCTCGTGGCGCTGCTGGCGGTGCTGATGTGGGTGCTCGGCGGCCTGTTCGCCCAGGGCGCCGCCACGGGCCGGGTCGGCGTCATGCTCATCCCGGGCGCCGCCATCTACCTGCAGTTCGCCGTCTTCGACCGCCGGCCCGCCGGCATCTCCTGGATGATCGCCGGGGTGGTGGTCATCGGGCTCGCTCTCGCGGGCATCGTCCTCGGCCGGGGCGAGGGCATGGGGCGGGCTCGGGACACCTCCGGCCTGCCCCTCCCCCACTCCTCGCCGAGGGCGGCGTTCGGCATGGCCGTGTTCGTGGGGCTGCTCGCCGTGACGACCGCGGCCAACGCCACCGGCATCGTCTCCGAGTACGGGAACCTCCCGTGGACTTCGTCCCGGTTCGGCGGCGGAGGGGGCGGCCCGGGCGGCAACGTCGTGTTCGACCGCTGGGTCGACATGCACCAGCGCATCATCAGCCGCACCAACGCCGTCCTCTTCCGGGCGACCCTCGGTCCCGGCGCTCCCCCGCCCGGGCAGATCTACTGGCGGATGGAGACGCTGGACACGTTCGACGGGGTCTCCTGGCGGCGAGGCAACTCGGACACCAGGATCGCCACGACGGGCCCCCTCGGCGACCCCGACCACTTCTACAAGGGGACCCGGACGACGACCCTGGCGCGCATCTTCATCGCCCAGCTCGGCGGGACCCTCCTTCCCACTCCGGGGGAGCCTCGCCGGGTGCACCGTATCGGCGGCCAGAACACGATCGACCCCGGCGAGATCCGGTATGCGCATGACGGCGCACTGTTCCGGCCCGTCGGCATCGCCCCCGACGACAACTACCAGGTGGAGGCCGACTTCCCGAACCTGGAGGCGGACCTGGGCGCTCTCGCCGCGGGTCCGGACGGCCGGCTCAGCCCCATCTTCGCCAGCGCCGCCGAGGCGGGGCGGTTCCCCTATCAGCCGGGCGGCTCGCCGGGCGACACCACCCGGCCCCAGGACCTCAGCCGGTACCTGGAACTGCCTACGAACCTGCCGACCCGCCTGACGGCGACCGCCCTCCGGGTGACCAGGGGCGCCACCACCAACTTCGAGAAGGCGTGGATGCTCCAGCACTGGTTCCGCGACTCGGGCCTGTTCACCTACTCCCAGGAGGTGTCCTCCGGACATGCCGCCCTGGCGCTGGACGACTGGCTCAACGATCCCGACAGCCCGAACTACCGGACCGGGTACTGCGAGCAGTTCGCCGCCGCCATGGCCGTCCTCGGGCGCCTGATCGGCATCCCGACCCGGGTGGTGTGGGGGTTCACGCCCGGCAGCGTCACCACGATCAACGGCATCCAGGTGATCGAGGTGCGTGACACCAACGCCCATGCCTGGGTGGAGATGTGGATGGACGGCTTCGGCTGGGTCCGCTTCGACCCCACGCCGCGGGGCGACGCCATCCCGCCCAGCGTCACTGCCGCATTCGACCCCGCCGAGCACATCCCCGAGCTGGAGCTCCCCGGCGGCGAGATCGGCCCCGACCCCGAAGACCCCACGATCGACGACCCGCCCCCGGTGGCCGGCAACCCCGGCGGCGCCGATCAGCCCCAAGCGGGCGGCATCCGTATCGGCTGGTGGGTGGTGATCCCGGCGCTGGGGCTCCTGATCGGGTCGATCCCGGCCCTGAAGCGGGCGCGGCGGAGCCGCCGCCTGGCCCGGGCCCGCAGCGGCGACATCACGGCGCTATGGGACGAGCTCGTCGACCGTCTCCAGGACCTGGGGGACCCGGTGCCGGAGACGCTGACGCCCCTCGAGTTCGCCAGCACGCAGGGCTCGGCCCTCCTCCCCCTCGCCCGCGGCTACTCGGCGGCGGTGTACGGGGGGAAGACGGCCACCGTCAGCGAGGCGGAGCTGCTGGAGCTGGAGTGGTGGGTGCGGAGCCGCTACGACGCCCGCCAGCGGATCCTGGCGGAGATCAACCCGAGGTCGCTCCTCAAGTAGGCACGGCCGCGTCACGGCCGTCGCTGGTGAGGACCACCCCCACCCCCGACCCCCACGCGGCGGGGCGGGGGATCAGGAGCCCGAAGCCTGCTGGAACTCCTCGCGGACGTCGTCCTCGACCCGCCGGAGCATCTCGAGGAACTGGGCCCGGTCGAGCTCGAAGTAGGTGACGTCCTCCTCGACGTCCCGAGCGATCTCGTCGATGGCCACGAAGAACGCCAGCTGGCCCTGGCGGAGGGCATCGAGGAGCTCGCCGTCGTCGTGGCTCACCTTGAAGATCGAGACGCCGTCGGTGACCAGCTTCACCTGGGCGAGGTGCTCGTCCATCGCCCCCTCGCGCCGCAGGTACTCCCAGGCCCGGCGGACCCGCTGCAGCGACATGCCGTTGTCGAGGAGGCTGCGCACGACCCGCAGGGCGACCAGGTCGCGGAACGAGTAGAGACGACGGACGCCGGGACGCCCTCCGGTGCGCTGGATGGACGGGCTCACGAGGCCGACCCGGTCCCAATACCGAAGCTGATGATGCGTGCAACCGCTAAGCCGACTCGCCTGTTCGGCAGTGAACGCCTGCTCCAATTCCTACTCCCAACAAGATGTCCGTCCGTGGACCGAAGCGTGGTCCATCCGTCAAAGCACCGTGCCCGCCTGGAGCGGGGCCGGAACAATAGCCAATAGACGGATCACGGGGAGGGCCGTAGCGACGACTATCAGTCGTCGAAGTCTTCGAATTCCTCCACCGGCTGCCGGAAGTCGTTCGCCCCCCAACCCCGAAAGCGAAGCGCGTTCACCAGGGAGGTGGCGGACAGGACGACCAGCAGGAAGCCTGCCGCGGCGACCGGGGTCACCGAGATGTAGGCGACCACCACGGCAAGGCCGAGGAGGATGCCCATGGTGGAGAGCCTGACACCGATGCGCACGGGGCGCTGCACCCTCTCGACGGCGCGTGCCAGTTCCGGGTCTTCCTCGTAGAACTGGCGCTCGATCTCCGCCAGGATCCTCTGTTCCTTGTCGTCTAGAGGCATTTCCTCCACCGGTCCGTCTAGGGCCCAACCGCAACTCTACACCCGACCGGGGTACAGGTGACAGTGGTTCATCGCCCTTCCTCCTCCAGCTTCCTCCCGGACCGGATCGCGTCCTTCCCGTAGCGCTCGATGACCTCGAAGACGGCGTCCTCCACCCGGCTCCAGACGTCGTCATGGAAGGCCAGCTGGCGGGGGGCGTCGGCCGTCTCGAGGGAGCTCGCCCCCAATCCGACGAGCCGCACCGGCCGGGCCGGCGCCAGCTCGTCGAGGAGTGCCCGAGCCACCGCCGTGATCTCCCGGGCCGACCGGGTGGGGGCCCGGAGGGTGCGGCTCCTGGTGACCGTCTCGAAGTCCGAGAACCGCACCTTGAGCGTGATCGTCCTTCCGCCGAGCCCGGCCCGGCGGAGCCGCTGAGCGAGGCGCAGGCCGTGGTCGGACACCGCGGCGAGGAGGTGGTCCCTCCCCTCGAGGTCACGGTCGTAGGTCTCCTCCACCGAGACCGACTTCGCCTCCTGGTCGGGCTGGACCCGCCTCGGGTCGATCCCCGACGCCAGCTCGACGAGCTGACGGGCCATCGACGGCCCTACCGACGAGGCGAGCGCGTACTCGGGCGTCGCTGCCAGGTCGGCCACCGTCTCGATGCCGAGCCGGTCCAGGGCGGCGGCCGTGGCTGGCCCCACACCGGGCAGGGCCGTCGCCGGAAGGGCGTGGAGGAACCCGATCTGCTCGGAGGCCGGGATGTGGCGGATGCCGTCGGGCTTGGCCGCCTGGCTGGCCAGCTTGGCCACCAGCTTCGTGGCGGCCACTCCCACCGACGACGGCAGGCCGATCCGCCGCCGAATCTCGGCGCGGATGGCGCGGGCGACCTCCACCGGAGACTCGAAGTGCCGCCGCAGGCCGGAGACGTCCAGGAACGCCTCGTCCAGGCTCAGGCCCTCGACGAGGGGCGTGAAGTCCCGGAACACCTCGAAGACCCGCACCGACACCTCCCCGTACTTGCCGTGGGATGGCGGCACGACCTCGAGGTGCGGGCACCTCTCCAGGGCCGTGGCCGTGGGCATCGCCGAGCGGACGCCGAAGGCGCGGGCCTCGTAGGAGGCACTCGCGATCACGCCCCTGGGCCCCGTTCCGCCCACGGCGACGGGGATCCCGCGCAGCGAGGGGTCGTCGAGCCGCTCCACCTCGACGAAGAACGAGTCCATGTCGACGTGGAGGATCGGTTCGGCCCACACGATCGGCGAAGTTACCCGGCGTTGGTGACAGGACGGGCCAAACTGAGGGCATGGCAGCTCTCGTCCATCTCGTCCGCCACGCCGAGGTCGACAACCCCCACAACCTCGTGGTCGGCTCCACCCCCGGCTTCGGGCTCTCCCCGTACGGCGTCGAGCAGGCCCGCCGCGTCGGCCGCTACCTCGGCCCCCGAGCCGTCGTCGCCATCTGGTCCTCCCCCCTCGAGCCCGCCCTCCGCACCGCAGAGGAGATCGCCGCCCGCTCCGCCGTCCCCGTGCGGGTCGACGAGGACCTCCGCGACTGGGGACTGACGGACCGCTGGGCCGGATACCCCTGGCAGCAGGTCTCCGCCACCTTCCCGGGCGAGCTGGAGTCCTACCTGGCGGACCCCTACGCCGTCCGCCTCGCCGACGAGACCCTGGAAGAGGTGGCCGACCGCGTGGCGGCGGTCGCCCGCCGTCTGGACGAGCTGCACCCCCACGGCGACGTCGTGATCGTCACCCATCAGGACGCCATGCAGGCCGCCCGGATCCGGCTCATCGGCGCCGACCGCACCCGGTTCCACCGGGACCTCCCCGGCCCCGGCACCGTGATCACTCTCCGTCCCGGGCCGGCATGGAGGGAGGAGACCACCTGGTCCCCGTCGGAGTCGCCCCGCTTCGGCGACAAGTCCGACCTGCGGGTCGTCGAGGACCCGACTCCTTCTCCCGCGTGAACCGTGCCAGACTCGGCGCGGTGAGACCGCCCGTAGCCGCTCTCGCTCCGCTGGCGACTGCCATCTGCTGGACGATCGCCCTGATCGTCGACGCGGGCCCGTTCCCCGCCCTCCCCTCGGTCCTGCTGGTCGGGATCGGCCTGCTCGTCGACTCCACCGTCTCCACCGTGGGCCTCGTCGTCCTCGGCGCCCGCTGGTCGCACCGCCTCGCCTGGGGCGTCCTCCCCGCCGGCGCGGCCACCCCCCGGGCCCGCCCCTTCGCGCCGCCCGGGGTTCGGGGCCCGTCCCCCCGGGCCCCCCCGGGGTCGC
>QGUS01000239.1 GCA_003242515.1 Actinomycetota bacterium | reverse complement strand
CGACCTCCCGGAACCCGGGGGGGAAGCGCTCGATCTGGTCCTCGATTGCCGGGGTCAGGTCGACGGTCGATCCGTTGGGCACGTGGCAGTACGCCCAGAGGGTGTGCTGCCCCTCCGGCGCCCGCGACGGGTCGAACAGGGACTGCTGGGCGACGAGCACGAACGGGCGCTCCGGGTGCTTCCCGGCGATGACCGCCGCTTCGGAGTTGCGGATCTCCTCGTAGGAGCCGCCGACATGGACGGTGCCCGCCTGCCCGCTGATCGGGTCGGCCCAGGGAACCGGGGCATGGAGGGCGTAGTCGATCTTGAAGACACCGGGCCCGGGCCTCCACGCTCCCAGCCGGCGGGAGGCGGCCCCGGAGATCCGCGTCACCGCCATGGACCGGGCGGCCGGGGGCATGACGTCGAGGAGGAAGACCTCCCCGGGGAGCTCTTCGATCCGGGTCACCTTCCTCCCGGTCTCGATGACTCCGCCCATCGAGGTGATCCGGTCGGCGAGGGCGTCGGCGATGCGCTCCGAGCCGCCGGCGACGAGCGGCCAGCCGAAGGCATGCCCGATGGCTCCGAGTGCGACGCCCACCCCTGCCGTGGCGAGGGCGCCGAATGCGGCGACCGAGTGGGCGGCGAGGCCGGCGAGCAGGGCGCGGGTCCCATCGGAGGAGAACCTGGAGACGAGCATGGCCGCCGAGGGGAGCGCGACGATACCGGCGCGGAGATGGGCACCGGGGTGGCGCGGCAGCACCCGCAGCGGACTGAGAACCACGCCGAGGAAGTCGTCGATGGCCTCTGCCAGGGGCCCCATGAGACGGCGGTAGTGGCCAGCGTCGTCACCGAACTGGGCAGCCGTCTCGTCGACCGACCGGTAGAGGGCCACAGCCCTCCCGCCGTCGAGCGGATGGGAGAGGGGGATGGTCGGATGCACCCAGGGGACCTCCAGCCCGATCTCCCGGAAGTAGGGCGAGGCGATGCCGGTCGGGTGGATGGCGGAGCAGACGTCGTGGAGGAAGCCAGGGAGGGTCAGCTCCTCGGTGCGGGTCCCGCCACCGATGCGGTCGGCCGCCTCGACCACGAGGACCTTGCGGCCCTGCCGGGCCAGCTCCACCGCGGCCGCGAGACCGTTCGGCCCGGAGCCGACCACCGTGGCGTCGAAGGAGGCGTCCACCATCCCTGCATTCTGGTCCTCGCCGCGCCTCCGGACGCGAGAAGCATCGAGGGAGGGGCTTTCGCCCCTCCCTCGATCGGTGGGCCTGCGGACCTCTAGAGCAGGACCGCTCTGCGACGGATCCGGAGGAAGACGTACCCGACCAGGGTCAGCGTGACCCCGACGGCCATCGCGAACGCCGACAGGGCGTAGGAGATGATGCCGAGGTTCAGCGCCGTGGTGAGTGTCGTTGCGTCCAGCCAGGAGGCCCGGGCCTCGTTCGGAACCATCACCTGCTCGCCGTTCTCGTCGAGGACGGGCTGGCCGTTCTCGTCGAGCTGCGGGACCAGGCGTGGCATCTCCGAGTAGTACAGGCCGCCGGTCCGATCCAACTGGTGGTGCGTGATGATGTCGGACTGAGCCCACATCGACAGCGGGCCTCGGACCGGGGTGTTCGGGATAGGGGCGTCCTCAGGGGTGGTGATGTTCTGCCTGGCCGCTTGATCCCAGGTGTACCAGGCGCCGAACACGCCACCGATGATGGAGCCGATACCGACGGCGAAGGCGACGATCGCGGCCACGAGCAGGAGGGTGCTCTTCTTGTGGGGTGCCGCTTCTGCAGTGAGTGTGACTTCTCTCTCGAGGATGGATGACATCTCGAAGACCTCCCGTCTTCTTGCTGGCTCCCTGCCAACACCCGCATCATCGATCGAGGGAGGTCTGCGACGTGAGGGGACAAGGGTCCCTCCCGGTGGGACGAAAGTCCCTAATCAGGTGCCGGTGTAGTCCGGCGGCCTCTTGGAGAAGAAGGCGTTCAGGGCCTCGGCCATGTCGTTGGAGACGAGCCGGGCCGAGTTCCACTGCGCCATGTACTCGAGCGCATCGGCCAGCGTCCGGCCCCGGTTGGACTGGATGATCCGCTTCACGCCCTCCAGGACCAGCGGGGAGTTGACGGCGATGCGGCCGGCGAGGTCCCGGGCGGCGGCGAGGGTCGCCTCCGGGCTCCCGTGCACCGAGGAGACGAGGCCGTTGCGGTGGGCCCACCCGGCGTCGTAGTCGTCGCCCGTGAATGCCATCTCGGCGGTGACGGCGTCTCCCACGATCGAGGGGAGGCGCTGCAGGACGCCGACGTCGGCGGTGAGGCCCATCTTCGTCTCCCGGATCGAGAAGATGGCGTCCCGGGACGCCACCCGCAGGTCGCAGGCGGTGATCAGGCTCATGCCCGCGCCCAGGCAGTACCCGTGGATGGCAGCGATGAAGGGGAGCGGCGACTCGGCGATCCGGTTGAAGGTCCCCTGGAGACGGAGCACCGCCTCGTGTATGGCCCTGGCGTTGGCGGCCGGGGAGGGGCCCTGTGGCGACAGGCTGGCCAGGAAGCCCACATCGATGCCGGCGGTGAACGCCGTGCCGCGGCCGGCGACGATGACCACGCGGGCCGACCTCTCCTCCTCGACCGCCTCGACCGCGGCGGGGAGGTCGGCCCACATGTCCTTGGACATGGCGTTGAGCTTGTCGGGCCGGTTGAGCCAGATGGTGGCGAGCGGCCCGTCGTGCTCGATCTCGATGTGGGCGAAAGAGGTCACTGCTCGGCGTTCTTCCAGGCTTCCCGGAACTTGGTGCGGGTCCCAAACCGGAGCAGGGCGCCGGAGTAGATGCGGCCCGCCACCCGGATCAGGACGACCACCGCCACGATGGAGAGGACGACCGACAGGGCGAACTGCCAGGCCGGTATCGCCTCCATCACCACCCGGACCGGCACCACGAACGGTGCGGTGAGCGGGAACATCGTCCCCACCACGGCCAGCGTGCCGTCCGGGTCGTCCAGGGTCGCGAACGCGATGATCAGCCCGGCGACGGCGAGCATCGACATGGGCATGGCCACGCCCTGGGCGTCCTCGGTGCGGGAGGCCAGGGAGCCGGCGGCGCCGAAGAGCACGGCGAAGATGAGGAAGCCGAGGATGAACCAGAGGACCAGGTTCCCGATCGTCAGCGGATCGAGCGACGGGATGTCGATGCCCGTGTAGGCGATGCCGCCCAGGGCGATGGGGATGGGGATGCCGAACTGGGCGGGCCCCAGCGCCCGGATGCCAAGCACTTTCCCGCCAGCCAGTTCCAGGGGGGGACCCCGGGAGGGTCTGCTTCTTATACA
>QGUS01000018.1 GCA_003242515.1 Actinomycetota bacterium | reverse complement strand
CGGGAATTTGTAATAGAGGACGGCCCGGGACATGTTCAGTCGTTCCGTCCCGAGCTGGCCGCGGCGGACGTCGCCGTCGTCTCCATGGAGATCCCGCTGCCGACGGTGCTCGCCGCCCTCAGGATCGCCCGGGAGGACGGCACCCGGACCCTGCTCAACCCCGCTCCCGCCCGGCCGCTGCCCGACGACGCCTGGGCGAACATCGACGTCCTCACCCCTAACCGCACCGAGGCGGCGATCCTCCTCGGCCACGACCCCGACAGCGGCGAGTCGCCCGACTCACTGGCCGCCCAGCTGCGTGACCGCGGCGTCGGTCTGGTGGTGGTGACCCTCGGCGGCGACGGCGCCCTTGTCTGCGACGACCAGGGGACCCGCAGGGTGCCCCCGGTCCAGGCTCCTGCCGTCGTCGACACCACCGGTGCGGGCGATGCGTTCACCGCCGCTCTCTCCGTCGCCCTCGCCGAGGAGCAGGCGACCGACGACGCCGTACGCTTCGCCGCCGCGGCCGGAGCCCATGCCGTGAGCGTCGCCGAGGTGATCCCCGCACTGGCCCGGCGGCCCGACATCGAAAGGCTGTTGTCCCGATGACCGACTTCCGTTCCCTGAGCGCCCGCGAGCTGGCGCCCTACATCCAGCACACCCTGATCGCCGTGGGCACCACCCGGCAGCAGGCCGAGGAGCACGCCCGGCAGACGATCGAGTACGGCTTCGACGCGGCGATGGTCGCCGGCTCCTGGGTCGGGCTGACCGCCAGCATCCTCGAGGGGACCGGGATCAAGGTGGCCTCGGCCCTCGACTTCCCCACGGTGGGCGTGATGACCAGCAGGGGCAAGGCCGCCGAGGCGGAGGAGCTGGTCCGGCTCGGGGCCCAGGAGATCGACATCGGTGTCCAGATCGGGTGGCTCAAGAGCGGCGACTACGACGCCTTCCGCGAGGACGTCGCCGGCGTCGTCCGCGCCGCCGGGGTTCCGATCAAGGTGATGCTGGAGCTCCCGCTCCTCACCGAGGACGAGAAGAAGGCGGCCATCGAGCTGTCGGTGGAGGCCGGGGCCGCCTACCTGAAGAACGCCAGCAGCGGCGCCATCGAGGTCGCCAACCCCGACTCGATCCGCTACCTGGTCGATCACGCCCCGCCGGGCGTGAAGGTGAAGGCGTCGGGTGGCATCAAGACCCGCCAACAGGTGGTGGAGCTGCTCGAGGCCGGCGCCTCGCTGGTCGGCACCAGCGCCGGCATCGCCATCGTCACCGACACCGCCGACGAGAAGACCGAGAGCTACTGACGGAGAGAGGAATGCCCGTCCCGTTCATCCTCGACACGGACACCGCGCAGGACGACTGCATCGCCATCATCGTGGGCATGCTCGACCCGGAGGCCGAGCTCCGGGCGATCACGATGGTGGCCGGCAACGTGGGGTTCGAGCAGCAGGTGAAGAACGCCCACCTCACCCTCAACGCCCTGGACCGCCTCGGCGAGGTGCCCATCCACCTCGGGTGCACACAGCCGATGATCGTGCCCTGGGTCTCCGCCGAGAACGTCCACGGGACGGGGACGGGCCGGCTCGACATGGACTTCACGGGCGTCTCCCACGAGCAGGAGCACGCCGTCGACGCTCTGATCAGGATCACCGCCGAGGATCCGGGCGAGATCTCGATCGTCGCCATCGGCCCGCTCACCAACATCGCCACCGCCGCCGTCAAGGACCCGGGCTTCCCGAAGCGGGTGAAGCACCTGGTGATCATGGGCGGCTCGAACAACGGCCGCGGCAACATCACCGCCGCCGCCGAGTTCAACTTCTACGTCGACCCGCACGCGGCGAAGAAGGTGTTCGAGGCCGGGTTCGAGCAGATCACCGTGATCCCCTGGGCGCCGCTCACCCTGAACGACGCCGTCTTCGGGCGTGACCGCATCGCTGCCATCGGCGAGCAGGGGACGGTGCTGTCGAAGTTCTTCGTCGAGGTGACGCGGGCCACGCTCGAGTTCGACGAGAGGGTGGGGATCCCCGGGTCGACCCACCCTGACTCGCTCGCCGTGGCCACGCTCATCCACCCCGACCTGGTGGTGAAGGCGTCGGACTACCACGTGGCGGTGGAGTCCGAGTCCCCCCTGACCCGCGGCTACGCCGCCATGTCGTGGGGCGTCCACGGTCTGGAGCCCAACGCCCGGGTGGTGGAGAAGGTCGACGGCGAGCGGTTCTACGCCTACATCAAGGCCCTGTTCGCCACGGAGACCCGGCCGACCCGCCCGTTCACGGCCGGGCTGGAGTAGGTCGGTCCGACTTCCCGCGGAGCAGTCCGCCGGGTGGGGGAGAGCCGGGAGAGACACGCGCCGGGAAGGCCGGGACCGTCGGGCAGGACCCGGTGCCGGTGCCGGGTGCTGTCGGACCCGTCGGCGGCGCCTTGCGTAACCTTCCCCCGATGCTCGACCTGACTCCTCCCCTGCGCGCTCCCCGTGGGCCCGAGCTGAACACGAAGGGGTGGCTCCAGGAGGCCGCACTCCGCTGCCTGCTCAACAACCTCGACCCCGAGGTGGGCGAGGACCCCGACAACCTCATCGTCTACGGCGGGCGGGGCAAGGCCGCCCGGAACCACGAGGCCCTGCGGAAGATCGTGGAGACCCTGCAGCGGCTGGCGAACGACGAGACCCTGCTGGTCCAGTCCGGCAAGCCGGTCGGCGTCTTCCGGACCCACGAGATGGCGCCCCGGGTGCTCCTCGCCAACAGCCTCATCGTCCCCCGCTGGGCCAACTGGGAGACCTTCGACGAGCTCGAGGCGAAGGGCCTGATCATGTACGGCCAGATGACGGCCGGCTCCTGGATCTACATCGGCACCCAAGGGATCCTCCAGGGGACCTACCAGACCTTCCGGGCCATCGCCGAGAAGCGCTTCGGCGGGACCCTTGCCGGCACCATCACCCTCACGGCAGGCCTGGGCGGAATGGGTGGCGCCCAGCCGCTCGCCATCACCATGAACGGTGGCGTCGCCCTCTGCGTGGAGGTCGACCCGCACCGCATCCAGCGCCGCCTCGAGACCGCCTACCTCGACGAGTGGGCCGACTCCCTCGACGCCGCCATCGAGCGGGCGCTGGAGGCCAGGGCGAAGAAGGAGGCGGTCTCCATCGGCGTCCTCGGCAACGCCGCCGAGGTGTTCCCCGAGCTGCTGACCCGGGAACTCGACGTCGACATCGTCACCGACCAGACCTCCGCCCACGACCCGCTGTACGGGTACATCCCCGCCGGGTACACCCCGGAGGAGGCGGCTGCCCTCCGGGAGGACGACCCCGAGACCTATGTCAAGGCGGCGCGGGAGTCGATGGCCGCCCACTGTGAGGCCATGGTCGGCTTCCTGGACAAGGGCGCCGAGGTCTTCGACTACGGCAACAACCTCCGGGGCGAGGCGCAGACGGCGGGGTTCATGCGGGCCTTCGACTACCCGGGGTTCGTCCCGGCGTACATCCGCGACCTGTTCGCGGAAGGGTCGGGACCGTTCCGCTGGGTGGCGCTCTCCGGCGACCCGGCCGACATCGCCGCGACCGACCGTGCGCTGCTGGAGCTGTTCCCCGAGAACGAGGCGCTCCACCGCTGGATCACCATGGCGTCCCGGAAGGTGAGGTTCCAGGGCCTGCCCGCCCGCATCTGCTGGCTCGGATACGGGGAGCGGCATCTGGCCGGCCTGAGGTTCAACGAGATGGTCCGGTCGGGCGACCTGAAGGCGCCGGTGGTGATCGGCCGCGACCACCTCGACTCCGGCTCGGTGGCGTCTCCGTTCCGGGAGACCGAGGCGATGGCCGACGGCTCCGACGTCATCGCCGACTGGCCGATCCTCAACGCCATGCTCAACGTGGCATCCGGCGCCGCCTGGGTGGCCGTCCACCACGGCGGTGGCGTGGGCATCGGCAACTCGATCCACGCCGGGGCCCAGGTGGTCGCCGACGGGACCGACCAGGGCGCCTTCCGCGTGGAGCGGGTCCTCACCAACGACCCCGGCACCGGCGTGATGCGCCACGCCGACGCCGGCTACGAGAAGGCCGTGCGGGTGGCGAAGGAGCGTGGCATCGACCTGCCCATGCTGGGCGACGGCTCTCCGGCGGCCGGGTCCTAGCCTGACGGTCCCATGGCGATAGTCGACCCCCACTGGCCCCGCGCGGACGTCTGGCTCGCCCGTGAGCACCACGACCCGGTGCTCACGGTCGTCGGCGTGCCGTCGTCGAAGGCGTCGCTGTCACCGTCCCGGGCGGACATGGCCCCGCTGGTGATGCGGGAGCGGCTGGGGCGGTTCTCGACCTTCCACGGGGAGACGGGCGTCGACTTCGGGAGCCTGCCCGTCAGGGACGTCGGGAACTGGCCCGTGTCGGAGCTGACGATGGAGGAGATCCCCGTCGAGGTGAGGCGGCTCGCCGAGCGGCTCGACCGCGGCGTGCTTACCCTCTACCTGGGCGGGGACAACGCGATCACCCGTCCGCTGGTGGCGGCTCTCGGCGACCCGGAGCGGGTGGGTGTCCTCACCTTCGACGCCCACCACGACGTCCGTTCGCTGGAGCGGGGGCCGACCAACGGGACGCCGATCCGGGGCCTGATCGAGGAGGAGGGGCTGCCGGGGAGCAACGTCGTCCAGGTCGGGCTCCACTCGTTCGCCAACTCGGCGGCCTACCGCGCATGGTGCGGGGAGCAGGGGATCGGGGTGTTCACCATGGCCGACGTCGACGCCCGCGGCATCGACGCGGTGGTGGAGGACGCCCTGTCGCGGCTGTCACACTGCGAGCGGATCTACGTGGACGTGGACGTCGACGTCCTCGACTCCGCCTTCGCTCCCGGCTGCCCGGGGGCGCGTCCTGGCGGCATGACGGTGCGTGACCTCTCCCGTGCGGTCCACAGGTGTGCCGCCCATCCGGCGGTGGTGGCGATGGACTTCGTCGAGGTCGATCCGGAGCGTGACCCGTCGGGCCGCACGGTCGACGTGATGGCGCACCTGTTCCTCACGGCCGCCGCTGGCCTCGCGCAGCGGTTGGGCTGATTCCGTCGCCTCTTCCTTGGTCATGCGTCGGCGCATGCTTCGGGCGCGCTCGATCTGCTCGTAGCGGGACATGTGGCGAGCGTGCCTCGCGCTCCCATCGGATGGAAGACCCTGACGGGTTCGCCACCCCCCTACCCCCGCTCTCTGCGGTCGCGGGGAGGAACCGACCGTCAGCCGCCGCTGACCGTGTCCTCCGCCTCCGGGGGGAGGGAGTCGATGTCCCGGCTGTCGAGGAAGCCGTGGGGGAGACGCACCGGACGCGGGCCCTGGCTGTGGCCACGGACCATCCGGGCCGCCTCCACCGGGTAGGGGATCTCCGGGTCGAGCTTCCCGATCAGGTCGGAAAGCTGCTCGAGGGACGAGACGTTGGCGAACTCGTTCCGCAGCACCGGCCCCACCGGGAACCCCTTCAGATACCACGAGGTGTGCCGGCGGAACATGGTGATGCCCCGCGGCCCGAAGTGGTCGACCAGGTGCCGGGCATGCCGCATCATGATCAGCCCCACCTCGCCCAGGTTCGGCGGGGGCGTCTGCTCCTTCCCGATGAACATCTCCGCCAGCTCCCGGAACAGCCACGGTCTGCCCAGACATCCCCGGCCGACGACCACGCCATCGCAACCGGTGGCGTCCATCATCGCCTTCGCGTCCCCAGCCACCCAGATGTCCCCGTTGCCGAGCACCGGGATCGTGGTGACCGTCTCCTTGAGCCGGGCGATCGCCTCCCAGTCGGCCTTCCCCGAGTAGAGCTGGTGGGCGGTCCGGGCGTGCAGGGCCACCGCGGCGGCGCCCTCCTCCTCGGCGATGCGGCCGCTCTCCAGGTAGGTGAGGTGGCGGTCGTCGATGCCCTTGCGGAACTTCACCGTCACCGGGACGCTGCCCGCGTTCTGGACCGCCGCCCGGACGATCCGGCGGAACAGCCCGCTCTTCCAGGGGAGCGCGGCGCCGCCACCGTGCCGGGTGACCTTGGCCATGGGGCAGCCGAAGTTCATGTCGATGTGGTCGACCCCGTGCTCGGAGACGAGCAGGGCCACCGCCTCTCCCAGGGCGCCCGGGTCGGTGCCGTAGAGCTGGATCGAGCGGGGCGACTCGCCCGGGGCGAAGCGCACCAGGTCGAGGGTCTTCTCGTTCCCCTCGACGAGACCCCTGGCCCCGATCATCTCCGACACGTACAGCCCCGCCCCGAACTCGCGGCACAGGGCCCGGAAGGGCGCGTTGGTGACGCCCGCCATCGGGGCGAGCACGACGGGTGGGTCGACGGTGAGCGGTCCGATCTGCAGGGCCACGGGGAAAAGGTACCCCGGCGGAGGCTGGTATCCGGATGCGGGGCGTCTGTCGAAGATTTTGAAAGACCGTTCAAGTTTTTGGCCCGCTGCTGCCGATATCAGGAGAAGGGGCGGGCATTTTCTCAAGAGGGCCCCGACAGAGGGCCCGCATCCGGAAGGAGTCACACAATGCGAGGCATTGCCGGGCGAAAGCCGGCGATGGCGCTCCTCGCGCGACGCCTGGTGACCGCCGCAATGGCCTTCACCCTCGCAGTCGCCGGCGTCGTCGCGCTCGACAGGACGGAGGCGAGCGCCGCCAGTCCTGGTCTGGAGCTCGTCACCTACTACACGGTGTCGGGCTTCCAAGGCTTCAAGGTCGACATCCGCACCACGGGGGTCGACGATGCCGCCGAGGTGAGGGTCATCGTCCACCGCACCAGCGGCGGGGACGTCGTCAAGACCAGCAAGGCCACGGGGTCGGTCCCCGCCACCATCAACGCCGGGGGATGGGTGACCGCACCGATCATTATCGTTCCCGGCACCTACGACGAGGCCGCAAGCTCGTCGTGGAACTCGGCGGTCGGCGCATGGTCGCCCGACACGTACCCGACCTCGGTCGAGGTGCAGGTCCGCAACGCCGACGGCGCCGTGATCGTGTCAGGGGATATGGGCGTCGACCGGTTCCAGACCTCGGCCGCCACCCTCGACGACGTCATGCCCAAGGCGGCATCCCTGAACGCGGCGGCAGCGTTCCGGTCGGACACCTACCGGGGCCTGAACATCGACATCCGGGCCACCAATGTCTTCGACGCCCACAAGCTCCGCCTCAGCATCGAGCGGGAGGTGGGCGGCACCGTGGTCAAGGAGTCCATCCCCACCTCCGCGGTCGCCGGCAACCTCAACCAGGGCAAGTCGGTGAGCCTGCCGGTCGTCTTCGTCCCGGGCACCTACGACGACGCCGCCAGCTCCTCCTGGCGCCATGTGTCCGGAGACCCGACCTGGACCCCCGAGACCAGGCCGACCCGCTTCACCCTCGAGGCGTTGCGCGAGGACGGCTCGGTGATCGGCACCGAGTCCTTCGACCTCGACGAAGTCGCCACCGCCAAGGGCGACTGGGAGAGCCTCAAGCCTGCCGCACCGCGCCTCGTCGGCTTCGAGCACATCCAGTACAAGGTCACCGACGCCTACGACGGCCTGAGCGTCAACTTCGAGTACCAGGACTTCACCGACGCCGAATCGGTCACCGTGGCCGTCGAACGCGCCTCCGGGTCCCCGGTCACCAAGACCAGCAAGCCAGGCGCCTCGTTCATGTCCGCGCTCAACTCCCGTGCCTTCGGCCGGGTGACCGTCCCGATCATCGTGAAGGCGAAGTCCTACGACGAGGCCGCCAGCAGCAGCTGGTACAAGGCCGTCGCCGTCTGGGGCCCCGACTCGAGGCCCACCAGAGTCACGGTGACCGTCCACCGCCGCTACGGCCCGGACGTCGTCCTCCAGGCCGAGGTCCCCGAGACCACGGTCTACGGCAAGGAAGTCCACTCGTGGTCCGAGGTGGGGCCCGGGGCGGCTCCCGATGCCCCGATCGTCCTCCCGGTCCCGGCCGACGCCCCGAGCTATCGGGTCGAGGTGCCTGCGGAGGCCGACGACGTGCGCCTCGACCTGGGCGCCCCCGAGGAGGTCGGTGGCAAGGTCGAGACGACGGTGCCGACCGAGGTGGTCGTCTCCACCGGGATCGGCGCCGAAGTCACCATTCCCGCCACCACCGCCCGGTCAGCCGACCCGTCGTGGGACGGGACCCTGAAGCTCCCCAAGGTCGTGGACGCCGCGATCCCGGCGGCCGAAGGTGATGAGGTCGAGGTCGGCCTCGCCATCGAGCTGGGCGTCCCGGGCATGCGCATCGACTTCGCCGATCCCGTCCGGATCGTCCTCGCCGGCCAGGCCGGGAAGAAGGCCGGGTTCATCCAGGGCGGTGTCTTCCACGAGATCAGCGACGAGTGCCCTGCGGACATGCCTGCCGGCATGACCGGTAACGAGTGCCGCGCTGACGAAGGCGACGACCTGGTCATCTGGACCACGCACTTCACCACCTTCGTCTCCTACACGGTCACCGCCCCTCCCGGCGGCGGCTTGGGAACCGACGGCGATCCGGACGATGACGGCGGCGACGGCGACCGGCCGGGCACCGGCAGCGACCCGGGCAACACGCCGAAGGTCGAGCAGCCGTCCACCGGCGGTACCACCCCGGATCAGGCCCCGACCGTGCGCGACGGTGGGTCGGTGACGACCACCACGACGGCGCCGGCGGAGACCGCCACCACCACGGCACCCCGTCCCTCCACGACGGCGCCACAGGCTCAGCCCACCACCACGCCGGAGGCTCCGGCCACCGGCGTCACGGCGCCGGAGGCAGCGCCTGCTCCGGATGCCACGGGCGGTGGCATGGCCCCGATCCTGCTGATCCCCCTCGGCCTGCTCCTCCTCACGGGCGCGGCGTACTTCGTCGCCAGAGCCCGCCGGGCCTGACCGGGGAAGCGGAAGGGGGCCCCGCCTCGGGCGGGGCCCCCTTCATCGCGTCTCAGGCGTCGACGATGGCCCGGCCGTCGGAGAGCTCGACCACCTGGTCGGCCAGGGCCATGGGGGTGGGGTCGTGGGTGGCCACGATCGCGGCGACGCCTTCCTCCCGCACCACCCGAAGGATCAACTCGATGATCGTCCGCCCCGTCCGCGAGTCGAGCTGGCCCGTCGGCTCGTCGGCCAGCAGCAGCTTGGGCTGGTTGGCCAGCGCACGGGCGATGGCGACCCGCTGCTGCTCGCCGCCGGACAGCTCGTGGGGACGGTGCCGCGCCCGCCCGCCCAGGCCGACGTGCTCCAGCAGGGCGGTGGCGCGGCTCCGTCTGGCTTCGTGATCGATCCTCGCCAGCCGCATCGGGACCTCGACATTCTCGGCCGCGGTGAGGATGGGGAGGAGGCCGAAGGTCTGGAAGACGAATCCGATGGTCTTTCGTCTCATCTCGGCCAGCTCGTTGGCGGAGAGCTCGTGGATGTCGACCCCCTCGACCAGCACGGTCCCGGTGGTGGGCTCGTCCAGGCCCCCGAGCAGGTTGAGCAGGGTGGTCTTCCCGCTCCCGGAGCGTCCCTTCACCACGGTGAGGGTGCCCTCCTCGACGGTCAGGTCGACGTCGCGGAGGGCGACCACGGGCTCCGGGCCGGTGGTGTAGGTCTTGCCCAGACCGCGGGCCTCGAGGATCACCGCCATCTCATTCCCCCCGCTGTTCCCGGTCGGGCCACACGTTGACGTGATCGGGGTCGAGGGTGAGCCTCACCCGGTTCTTGAGGCCGATCGCCTCGATGTACTCGTGGGGGAGCTGCATCCGCCCCACGCGGTCGAGGACCACGTACTCCTCGGCCATGAGCCGGTGCTCTCCCTGTTCGTCGACCTCCGTCCAGCGGAGGGTCTCCGAGCTGGTGCGCCCGTCCCTGATGGCCACGGTGCGCTTCACATGCTGGGCGACCAGCGGGTCGTGGGTGACCACGACGATCGTCGTCCCCGTCTCGTTCACGCGCTTGAGCGTCTCGAAGATCTCCGAGCTGGTGCCCTCGTCGAGCTCGCCCGTCGGCTCGTCGGCGAAGAGGACGCTGGGCCCGTTGGCGAGGGCGACGGCGATGGCGACGCGCTGCTGCTCGCCGCCGGAGAGCTGGTGGGGCCGGTGCCTGGGGCGGTGGCTCATCCCGACCAGGTCGAGCAGCTCCATGGCGCGCCCGCGCCACTCCCGTGACGGCCGCCCGTCGATGATCATCGGCAGCTCCACGTTCTCCACCGCGTTCAGGTACGGGAACAGGTTTCGGCTGGTCTGTTGGCGGATGAACCCGATGACGCTGCGCCGGTACCGGGTGCGCTGCCGGGGCGTCATGTTGAGGAGGTCGATGCCGGCGACGTGCACCGTGCCCGCGGAGGGCGTGTCCAGGCCACCGAGGATGTTGAGGAGGGTGGACTTGCCGCTCCCGGAAGCCCCGACGATGGCGACGAACTCGCCCGGCTCCACGACCAGGTCCAAGCCCTGGAGCGCCACCACCTCGAGGTCGGCCACCTTGTAGATCTTGACCAGGCCGTCGCAGACGATGACGGGGCGGGTCTCCGTGTAGTTGGTCATCGTTCCTCTCCCACCCGCATCGCCTGACCGAGGTCGTGGCTGCGGTTCACCAGGACAAAGATAACCCCCGTGGCGGCGAGGACCGCGAGGGCCAGCCCGAAGAGGACCCCGAGGGCGGGCCAGTCGACCAGGATCGCCGTCGTGCGCTGGCCGGTCATGGACGAGAGGTCCAGGGCGGGGCGGATCGCCAGGATGGTCACCACGCCGGCGACGAGCCCGAGGGCCAGGGCGAGGACCGTGCCGGGCAGCTGCTCGACCAGGGACATCGCCGCCGCCTGGGTCCGGCGCAACCCGAGGGTGCTCAGATAGGCGAGGTCGCGGCGACGGCGGGCTGCCGTGATGGCGAACGAGGCGACCATCGAGGCCACCCCCACCACGGCGGCGATGACGGAGACGGCGTTCATGGCCCTGGCCGTGAACACCACCAGGGGGTCGGTGGCCAGCTCGTCCAGCACGTCGTACCGGGAGACCAGCTCGGCGCCGGCCGCGGCGGCCGCATCGGCCAGGCCCTCCTGGACGGATCGGGGTCCGGAGAGGAGCAGATGGGTCGGGACCAGGGGAGCGCCCGAGACCTCGCCGAAAAGGCCCATGTCGGCGATCACGAAGGGCGGACGCAGACCGGCGAACTCTTCGATGATGTCGACCACCACGGCGTCGACCTGGACCTCGCCCAGCGGCAACACCATCTTCGCCCCCACGAACGGCCGCGTACGGGAGGTCCACGCCGACGAGGCGACGACGGGCACCAGACCGTCCTGCGTGGGCTCGGCGAGCGTCTCGATCCGGGGGACCCGTGCGGGAGTGTCCCCGAAGACATCGGCGTGCCGGCCGGTGTCCAGTGCGAAGACACCGGTGGCGGCCACGAAGTTCTGCAGCTCGGCGCGCACGCTCAGCGACGCGGCCGGCACGGTGTCCGCGCCACCGAAAGCGGTGAGATCGTCGGGCAGGGGGGATGCCGAGACCACGTAGTCGGCGCCGACGGTACGCCACGACCCTTGCTCCTGGCCGTCGGCGATCGACCCGGTGAGCACCACCGACACGGCGGAAGCCGCCATGCTCACGACGAGCACCGCCAGGGGTATCCGGGTGGACGCGGCCTGCTGGACCACGTTGCGGAGGGCGACGAAGCCGACGGCGCCCCGCATCCGGGCCGCGACCCAGGAGAGAGCGGAGGCCAGGGGAGACGCCAGACGGATGACCAGGGCGCCGACCGCGGCGCCGACGATGGCGGGTGTGGCCACCAGCAGCCAGTCGAAGCCGACGGCAGTGGCCGGGTCGCGCCGGCGCACCAGCAGTACGCATGCTGCGGCGAGGACCACCAGGGCGATCTCGAACACCACCCGTCTCGGGTTCGGGACCGGCGGCCAGGTGATCTCGGCGCGGAGGGTGCCGAGCGGGCGCTTTGCCAGGCCCCACACCGGGACCACGAACGCGACCGCCGCGGCCACCACGAGGAGCACGGTCATCAGGTACGGGGTCTCCGCCCGGGTGCCGGGGAACAGTCGGGAGGTGGCCAGGTACGCGGCTGCTGCGGGCACCACGGTCGTCGCGGCCGCCTGGTACAGCCGGGAGACGATCACCTGGGTGGCGGAGGCACCACGGTCACGGGAGAGGATGATCTGGGGGCGCTGCCGCTCCGCGGAGAGCTGGCCGAGCGCGAGGAGCGCCGCGGTCACGGTCGCCACCATCCCCGCCACCGTCAGCGCCATGACCCTGAGGCTCTGCTCGCGCTTGGCCAGGTGCTGGTCGATGAGCTCCGGGAGGCTGCTGGACACCAGGGCGTTGCGGGTGCCCGCCTGCGTCTGGGAGTTGGCGATGCGGAGACGCAGGACCTCGTCGCCGATCGCGGCGAAGTCCGACGCGGCCACCCGCTCGGGGTCGAGGAAGAACCGCCACTCGTAGCGCCAGTAGGGCGGGCTCCCGCCCTGCGCTGTCAGCGCGTCCAGGTATCCCTCGGGGCCGATCAGGGCCGTAGCCTCCGTCCACTGGTCGTCCAGGGTCACGAAGACCCATCGGGCGGAGTGCAGCCGGCGGTCCTGGAACCAGACGTCCTCTTCGGGGTCCGGCAGGGAGATGATCCCGACGACCTCCATGACCAGGCGGATCCCGGGGATCTCGGAGCGGGGCACGTCGATCCACATTTGGTCGGAGAGGTCCGGGAGCAGCAGCACGCGGTCCCCGACCTGGAGGTGGGTCTGCGCCGCGGTCTGTTCGGTCATGGCCACCTCGACCCGGGGGAGGGCGACGGGACGGCAGGGCTCCTCCTCGCACGGGAGCTCGACCGTGACCGGGTCGGCGTCGCCGGGGAGGCGACCCTCGACCACCTCCGCCAGCTCCCAGGCCGCGTCCTGATGGCGGAACTCGAAGAAGACCGGATCGGTGGGACGCACCCGCTCCCCGGGTAGCTGGGCGACCGAGTACTTCGGAGAGGTGGCCACCAGGTCGGACGACCCGACCACGCGGCGGACTCGTTCCGAGGCCTGGGTGGCGATGAACTCCTCGCCCCAGGTGCGGGCCTCGGCGAAGGCGTCGTCTCCGGCCGAGGGCAGGAACATGTGCTGGACGAGGACCGAGATGTTCCTGGTCTGTACAGGCGCCCCGGTGAGGGTTCCGGTGAGGTCTTCCCGGGAGGCGTCGTCGAGGGCCCGGGGCAGGGCGGTCAGTGCGAGAGCGGCCAGCAGGACCATCACGGCCACCGAGACGAAGATCCCCGGCTGGGAGGCCAGCTGACGGGCCACGACGCGCAGGCCGACGCTCGGGGAGGGCAGGCGCCGGCTCATGGCTCGTCTCCCGACCTCAGGGCCGAGGCGACTCCCCGGCGGGCCACCATCGAAACGAGGATCCCGAGCACCACGCCCAGTGACACGAGGAGCGCCGACTGCAGGGTCCAGATCGAGGCCCAGTCGTGGACCACGACCAGCTCCGGGACCGCCTTGGTCCCGTCCTGGTTGAGGGTGACCAGGGGCAGGAGGAACTCGGAGATCCCGACCCCGATCCCGAGCCCGAGCACCAGGGCCACCACCACGAGCACGGCCTGCTCCAGGAGGAGCCAGCGGCCCATCTGGCCCCGCTTCAGGCCGAGTGCGTGGAGCAGCGAGAACTCCACCTGGCGCTCCCTCGCCGAGACGAGGGTAGAGATGGTGAAGCCGATCACCGCGAAGACGGCGGACGAGACGAAGCCGATGGCGAACGCTCCCACGGTGCCCAGGGCGATCGGGTCGGACATCATCTCCCTGGTCACGGACTCGCGGTCGACCACGCCGCCGCCCCGGATCGGGGGCCGGGCGATGGCGTCCGCGGCCGCCTCGGGGTCGTCCGCGGCGACCCAGTACTCCTCGGCGCGTTGGATCGGCGCCCCCGGCTCGTAGGAGAGGGCCTGATAGCTGGGAAGGTCGACGATGACCACGAGGGGCGGCGCCGCGTCCACACCGGGCAGCCCGGGAAGGGGCCCGACACGCCCGCCCGGGCGTTG
>QGUS01000238.1 GCA_003242515.1 Actinomycetota bacterium | reverse complement strand
CCCGCCCCCCCGGCCCCCCCGAACCCCCCCCCCCCAAGTCCCGGGTAGCCCGAGCCGGAGGCCCCGCCCGCCGACCACCCCCCCCCTTACGACCCCTTGTCCGCCTCATCCGGCGAGTCACTCCCCGTCGAGGAGGTCTATGCCACCGAGCCGGCCTCCCCGTCCGTGGAGCCGGTGTTCGCCGACGAGCCCGCCGAGCCTGCCGGGGCGTTCGCCACGGAGGCCGCGGAGCCCGCCTACGAACCGGAGGCCGGGCAGGCCACCCACGCGGAGGCCACCTACGCCGAGGCGACCCAGGCCGGGGCCGCCGGGGAAGCCCCGCAGGCGGAGGCCGCCGGCGGGGAGGCCGCCTCGACCACCGTCGACCCCAACGTCTCCTGGTGGGTGGAGCCCGAGGACTCGGCGCCCGCCGCCGAAGAGGACGAGGAGGAGGACGCGCAGGTGGTCGAGGACACCGAGGAGTTCCTGGAGAAGGTCTTCTCCGGCCTCGGCGCCGGCTCCGAGCCCCAGCACAAGGAGGAGGGCTTCGGCCTGCTCCGTCGCCGCCGTCTCGGCGTCCGGGACTTCTCCAACGAGGGCTGAGCCCCGCTAGCTTCCCGGGGTCGTGATCCTGGTCCTGTTCGCCCTGCTGGGCGTCGTCCTCGCCGCCGTCGCCCACGACCTGGGCACGCAGGCCCTGGACGACCAACCCCTCCGCCCCCTCGCCGGCACCTGCCCGCGCTGCCGCTCCAACCGGGGCTGGCACCGCCTGGCGTGCCCCGGCTGCGGCCGGAGGATCGGCCGGGAGGTGGTGCTCGCCGCTGCCATGGCGGCGATGGCCGTGGCCCTGTACCGGGGCCTCGGACCGAGCGCCCTCCTCGCCGCCTACCTGGGCTTCGCCGTCCTCACCGCCGCCCTGGTGGTGAGCGACCTCGAGGAGATGCGGATCGTGGACCGGCTCAACCTGCCCGGCTCGGCGATCCTCGCCGTCGTCCTGGTCCTGGCCGCACTCGTGGAGGGCCAGGGCGGGAGCTTGGTCCGTGCGTTCCTCGGCGCCGCCGCCTACTTCGCCGGCACTGTCGTGATGTTCATCCTGGGCCGGGGGAGGGGCTTCGGGGCCGGCGACGTCAAGCTCGCCCCGCTGCTCGGCCTCTACTGCGCCTTCGTCTCATGGGGGACCCTGGGGTGGGCGGTGATGGTCACCGCCATCGCCGGCGGTCTCGTCGCCATCGTGATCCTGGCCGCGGGCCGGGGCAGGGACGCCGAGCTGCCGTACGGGCCTCCCATGGTGGTCGGAGCCTGGGTCGCCCTCGCGGCCGCACTGAACGGAGCCATCCCTCTCCCCGCTTAGCATCTGGGGGATGATCAGGTTCCTCACCGCGGGCGAGTCGCACGGGCCCGGCCTCGTCACGATCGTCGAGGGCCTCCCCAAGGGGCTCGCCGTCTCGGCCGACGACTTCGCCGCCGAGCTGGAGCGGCGCCGCCGCGGGTACGGCCGGGGCGGCCGGATGAAGGTCGAGCGCGACGAGCTGGAGATCCTGGGCGGCATCCGCCACGGGAGGACCCTGGGCTCTCCGGTGGCCGTGCTGATCCGGAACGCCGAGTGGGAGAACTGGTCGCAGGTCATGGCCCCCGAGGGTGAGCCGGCCGGCAAGAAGGTGACCCGTCCGCGGCCGGGGCACGCCGACCTGCCGGGCATGCTCAAGTACGACACCGACGACGCCCGGGACATCCTGGAGCGCGCCTCCGCCCGGGAGACCGCGGCCCGCACCATCGCCGGCGTCCTCTCCCGGAAGCTGCTCGCCGCGGTGGGTGTCGACGTCCTCAGCCAGGTGGTGGCCATCGGCGAGGTCTCCGTGGACCTGCCGCCGCCCGCCGACCGTGACGCCATCGAGGCCAGTCCGGTGCGGTGCCCCGACCGGGAGGCGACCGGACGGATGATGGCCGTCATCGACGCAGCCGCCGACGCCAGGGACACCTTGGGCGGGGTCTTCGAGGTCGCGGCCCACGGCGTGCCGCCGGGCATCGGTTCGCACGTCCAGTGGGACCGGAAGCTGGACGGGCTGCTGGCCCAGGCGGTGATGTCGATCCCGTCCATCAAGGGAGTCGAGATCGGCCCGGCGTTCCGGGTCGCCGCCAGCCCCGGCTCCGCCGCGCACGACGAGATCCTCCCGGGCCTGGAGCGCGCCAGCAACCGCGCCGGCGGCATGGAGGGCGGCATCTCCAACGGCGAGACCATCCTCGTCCGGGCCGCCATGAAGCCCATCTCCACGCTGATGCAGCCGCTGCGCACGGTGGACGTGGAGACCGGCGAGCCCGCCCAGGCGGTCAGGGAGCGCTCCGACGTGTGCGCCGTCCCCGCCGGCGGGGTGGTGGGGGAGCAGATGGTCTGCATCGTCCTGGCCCGGGAGTTCCAGCGGAAGTTCGGCGGGGACACGGTCGACGACCTCGTCGACGCGGTCGCCCGCTACCGGGAGCGCATCGGGTGGTGAGGACCGTCTGGCTGGTCGGCGTCATGGGCACCGGAAAGACCACCGCCGGCCGTCTCGCCGCGGAGAAGCTGGGCGTCCCCTTCCTCGACACCGACCGGATGGTCGAGGAGGCGGAGGGTGCCTCCGTCGACGCCATCTGGCGCGCACGGGGCGAGGCCGGTTTCCGTGAGCTGGAGGGGGAGGCCGTGGCCAGGGCCGCCGTGTCGGGTGGCGTGGTGGCGACCGGTGGCGGAGTGGTGCTGAGCGACCAGAATCGGGCCGTCATGGAGGGACCCGTCATCTGGCTGACCGCGGAGCCGGAGACCATCGCGGCCCGCATCGACGGCGGCGGCAGGCCGCTGCTGGGCGGCGCCGACGTCCGGTCCCGGATGGAGCGGATCATCGCCGAGCGCCTGCCCCTCTACGAGGCGGTCGCCACCCACCGGATCGCAACCGACGGGCTCGACGCCGAGCAGGTGGCCGACGCGATCGTGAAGGCGGTCAACGCATGATCCGCTGCGGCGGCACCGAGATCGTCGTCGGCTCCGGCTTGACCGAGCCGCTCCTGCCCGAGCGGGAGCAACGCCGTCGCGCCGTCATCCTCACCCAGCCCGCCGCCACGGCCCACGCCCTCGAGGTGTCACGGATCCTGCGCGCCTCCGGCCTGGCCACCGAGGTGATCGGCCTGCCGGACCGGGACGAGGCGAAGACGCTCGAGGTGGCCGCGTCCGTCTACCAGGCCATGGCGGACCAGGGGGTCTCGCCGCACGACACCGTGGTCGGCGTCGGCGGCGGCTCCGTCACCGACCTCGCCGGCTTCGTCGCCGGCCCCGGGATGCGGGGCATCGAGGCGGTCCACGTGCCCACAACCTTCCCCGGCGCCCTCCAC
>QGUS01000237.1 GCA_003242515.1 Actinomycetota bacterium | reverse complement strand
CGTCTCCGAGATCGGCTCCCATGACGTGGCCCCGGTGGGGGTGAATGGCTGCGGAGCGCCCGTGCTCGGGACCACCGCCCGGGTTAGGGCGACCATGTTCGCCCGCCTCGCCACCGACCCCTCGCTGTTCGACGTGTACACCGCCATGCACCGCTACCCGGCGCTGGTCGCCGCCAACGGGGAAGGCGACGCCGCCATCGCCACCGCGGTGGATGCGGTCGCCAAGGGCGGTGCCCAGGGGTGCATCGGGGTGGGTCTGAGGTCCGGCCTCGGCGTGGCGGTGAAGTCCTGGGACGGCAACCACGAGGCGGCCGTCGTCGCCGCCGTCGCGGTGCTGGAGCAGGTGGGCGCCATCGGCGGGCACCCGGTCTCGAGGCTGGGGGAGTGGGCCCGCCGGCCGGTCCTCGGAGGGGGACGCGAGGTGGGCGCCCTGGAGCCGCTCGTCGAGCTGGATCGCGAAAAATCGGCTTAGATTCTTGTGAACAACAGGGTGTGGAGAAACCCTGTGGAAAACCCCGAATCTTGTGAATAAGCCGCCTTCGGGCGCTCTCCAGACGTTGTCCGGCAATACACGAGGAGCGTCAACGCTCAGGGCGGCGTCGTTGATTCCGTCACGGCCTTGTCGTAGATTCCGGCTCATCAAACGCCCTAGAGGCAACCGGAGAAACGTCCGTTCGGGGAAGTGCGGATGACCCTCCGGGGGTCACTGGGGCGTTTGTCATTTCCCCGTCGCCGGCATCTGGGATGGCTCGCGGGAGGTGGTGGCCAGGCGGTCGTCGGGATCTGGCGTCGCTAGACGCCGAACATCAGCTCCCGCAGGTTGATGACCGTGGTCTGGAAGGTCTCCCGGTCGATGCGGAGCGACCCCAGACGGAGGCCCGTCATCCCCTCGCCGGCGTTGGTCTCCACCCGCAGGCCGTCCTCCTCGTGGTCGAGGACGCCGAGCCCCAGGCACTCGCCGTTACCGCCCTGGATGCCCACCAGGACCCCGTCGAGGCGCTCCAGCTGCAGCCCCATGGGCAGCGTGGGAGCGAACACCGTGGGACGGACCTTCCAGCGCTCCAGGGGCGGCTTCAGCGCCCGGGCGAACTGGGAGGACCGCTTGTGGGCCCGCTCGTCGGGCGACATGGGGATGAGACCGGGGTCCGAGGCGAGCACGTGGACCTCGACCCCGAAGAAGCGGCGCAGCATCCCGACCAGCGGCTCCAGCTCCTCGCCCCGTTGCAGGGCGACGATGCGGTCGGGACGGCACAGCTCCGTCTTGTGGTACTTCAGCGTCTCGCCGGCCACCCCGGACACGACGCCGGCGGTGTCGATGATCACGACGTCGCCGAGCTCGCGGGCCTTGTTGGTCATCACCGTGGTGGCGATCACCTGCTGCAGCACCAGCCGGGTCGGGGTGGTGGTGCCGACGAAGTGGAGGCCGTCGGGCTGGTCGAGCCGATCGAGGTCGTCGAGGCTCTCGAACACCTTCATGGAGACGCACGCCGGAGGGCCCACAGTGGACACGCCCACGTCGGCGTCGACGAGGACGGGCCGTCGCCCCGCGGCCAGGGCGGCGCGCACCGCCTCCAGGGCCACGGAGGTCTTGCCGGCGTCCAGCCCCCCGATCAGCATCGTGATGCCGGGTTGCGAGGCGAGCCGGACCGCCTCCTCGGTGCTCGAGTCACCCATGCGCCCAGGATAGGTGGGGGCGGAGACCTTCCCCACGGCCGCCGCTACCGTCCTGTCCGATGACGCTTCCGATCAGCTTCCTCTCCGACTTCGGCTACCAGGACGAGTTCGTGGGCGTGGTGCACGGCGTGATCGCCCGGGTCGCCCCGGAGGCCAGGGTCATCGACATCGGGCACGGCTTCCAGCCCGGGAACGTGATGGCCGCGGCGATGGCCCTCACCCGCGCCATCCAGTACCTGCCCGAGGGCGTGTGCCTGGCCGTGGTCGACCCGGGCGTCGGGACCAGCCGGCGCGCCATCGCCGCCCAGACCCCGTGGGGCTTCTTCGTCGGGCCGGACAACGGGCTCCTCTCGCCGGCGGTGGCGATGGTGGGCGGCGCCTCGAAGATCGTCGCCATCGAGAACCCCGAGCTGCGGATCCCGTCGGAGGGGAGCACCTTCCACGGCCGTGACGTCTTCGCACCGGCGGCGGCGGTCCTGGCATCCGGCCAGGCGACCATCGACGACCTCGGCCCGGTGGTGCCCGACGAGGAGGTGATCCCGCTGCTCCTCCCGCTCCCGGAGTCGGACGGGCAGTCGGTGACGGGGCAGACCTGGTGGGTCGACCGCTACGGGAACGTGGAGACCAACATCCCGCCGGACGCCCTCCGCTCCATCGGGCTGGCTCCCGGCGACATGGTGACCCTCCGCATCGGGGCGGGGATCCACAACCTGAAGTGGGTGACCGCCTACGGAGACGTGGGGGAGGGGGAGCCGCTGCTGCACGTCGACTCAGCCGGGATGATGGCCATCGCCGTGAGGGACGGCCGTGCCGACGACCACTTCGATCTCGCCGAGGGCGTGTCCGTCACGATGGCGGCGAGAAGATGAGCCACAACTGCACCGCGCCGGCGATCACGATCAGGGCCAGCAGGATGAGCAGGACGATGGCGGTGGCGGGTCGCACGGGAGAGGCCAGCTTACAAAAGTGCCGGGGCCCCCGAATTCGGGGGCCCCGGCTGCACGATGTGGGTCTCTCTTACCGTGGGGCGGGCTGGGAGGCTATCCGTCACGCCTGGCACAGAACGTGCTACCGGCATGAGGGTACGGAGACCCACCCATCGCGCTACACCCATTATCGACCACTCTGAGTGGTTACTTGAAACAATTCGTGGTCAAGTTTCTCACCCGCCCCGGATGCCATCTCTGCGAGGAGGCCCTCCCCGTGGTCCGTGAGGCGGCACGGAGGGCCGGGCTCGAGGTCAAGACCGTCGACGTGGAGTCCGACGACGCCCTTGTGGCGGAGTACGGCCTCAGGATCCCGGTGGTACTGGGACCGGACGGAACCGTGCTGTGGGAAGGCCCGCTGGAGGACCCGAGGGCGCTGCGGCGTGAGATCAGGAGGGCCGGCGGCGGACGACGGCTTCTGCGCCGTCTTCGCTAGCGCCGTCCTCACCCTCGGCCGGGGCCTCGCCGCCTTCCTCCGAGCCTTCGCCCTCGACCAGGCCGCAGTCGACCAGGGCCTCGTCCGGGGCGGCGCCGCCGAAGCGCACCCGCTCGAAGGCCGTCACCGCTGCGATCTGCTCGGGCGTCAGGGAGCCGCCGAAGCCGGGCATGTTGCCGGCGCCGCCGACGGTCTTGCCGGTGTCGCCGTAGGTGCCCCGACCCGCCCCCTGGAACCCGTTCGTGCCGAG
>QGUS01000017.1 GCA_003242515.1 Actinomycetota bacterium | reverse complement strand
GGCCGGGGGAGGTGGCCAGGTCGTTCCTGCTCCAGCCCCGGGGGAAGCTCGACCACCTCATGTGGGTGCTGCGGGGCGACGATCTGGTCGGCCTGGTCGCAGACCCGGGCCGCGGCCAGGAGCTGTACGACACCATGCGCCGCTACCGCATCCGGGTGAAGGTGGAGATCGAGATCGAGACCCGCCCCGTGTGGCTGGTGATGGGCGAGGCCGGATCCGGCGGCTGGTCCGGCGACCGGACCGGCACGTTGGACGCGGACCTCTCGTGGTCGACCATGCCGCGGAAGCTCGTGGCGGGGGAGAGACCAGAACTCCCGGAGGGGACGGAGGAGCAGTACGAGGAGGCGAGGATCCAGGCCGGAGAGCCGAAGTGGGGCGTCGACGTGGACGAGGGGACCATCCCGCAGGAGACCGCCTTTGCCGACCGGCTCATCGCCTACGACAAGGGGTGCTTCCTCGGCCAGGAGCTGGTGGGGCGGATCCACATGCGGGGCCACGTGAACCGGTTCCTGCGGCACTTGAGGCTGACCGCTCCCGCTCCCGCGGGCTCCACGATCATGTCGGGGGACAGGGAGGTCGGGACCATGACCTCCGTCGCCGGCCTGGTGGGCCTGGGCATGGTCAGACGGGAGGTCTCACCGGGCGAGACGGTCCTGGTGGGCGGCATCGAGGCGAGGGTCGCCGAGATACCCGCCTAGCGGTGCCGGAGGTGGGACTCGAACCCACACGCCCGTTAGGGCAATCGCTTTTGAGGCGATCTTGTCTACCGATTCCAACACTCCGGCGCAGCGGTCGATTGTAGGAGCGCCGGGTCCCTCCCCCGACCCCGCTGCCGCTCAGGGGGGGAGACGACGGACCGGGTGAGCCGTCGCTTCTCGCCCGGAAGTGATGAGTCACCCGCCCCTAGTACCGTCGGGATCGTGCCGACTCTCGCGCTACTGGACGGGAACTCGATCGCGTACCGGGCCTTCTACGCCCTCCCCGAGGACCTGGCGACCAGGTCCGGACAGGTCACCAACGCCGTGTTCGGGTTCACCCGGATGCTCATCCGGATGCTCAAGGACTTCCACCCCGACGGCGTCGCCGTTGCCTGGGACGTGTCCCGGCAGACCTTCCGCACCGAGTCGTTCCCCGAGTACAAGGCGAACCGTGAGAAGGCCCCCGACCACTTCCGCTCCCAGCTGCCGCTGGTCGACGAGGTGCTGCGGGCGCTCAACATCACCCAGTTGAAGGCCGAGGGGTATGAGGCCGACGACATCATCGCCAGCCTGGCGAAGCGTGCCGTCGACGCCGGCTGGGACGTCCTCATCGTCACCGGCGACCGCGACTCCTTCCAGCTGATCCGCGACGGGGTCAAGGTCGTGTACACCCGCCGCGGGATCAGCGACACCGTCCTCGCCGACGCGGCGTGGGTGGAGGAGCGCTACGGGATCCCGCCCTCGAAGTACATCGAGTACGCCGCCCTCCGCGGCGACACCTCCGACAACCTCCCCGGCGTGCCCGGCGTGGGGGAGAAGACCGCGGCGAAGCTGATCGCCGACTACGGGACCCTGGAGAACCTCTACGCCCACCTCGACGAGCTGACCCCGAAGCTGCGCGAGAACCTCGCCGCAGCGAGGGAGCAGGTGTTCCTCAACCGGCGGCTCATGGGCCTGGTCGACGATCTCGGCCTCGACGTGGACATCTCGGAGCTGTCGGTGAAGCCGTGGGACCGGTCCACGGTGAAGGACCTGTTCGACACCCTGGAGTTCCACTCCATGTGGGACGACCTCGAGGCGGCCATCCCGTCCCACGGGTCCTCCGTGGAGACCATGGCCGTCGAGGCCGACCTGGTGACGACGACCGCAGGAGCGGCGGAGATCGCCCGGGCCGGGACGCTCGTAGCGGGCCTCGCCGCCGACGACTACGGGATCACCGTGTCCACCGGGCCGGACCGAGCCGCCGTCATCCCCTGGGACGCCGCCGAGCCGATCCTCGAGGGGATCTCGGAGGGCCGGATCGGGGTGATCGGTCACGACCTCAAGCCCTTCGCCCGGGCGCTGCTGGAACGCGACCACGATCTGGCCCGCCCGGTGATGGACACTGCGCTCGCCGCGTACATCCTCAACCCCTCCGCCCGCACCTACGACCTGGAGGACCTCGCCGAGCGGCTCCTGGGCCTCGAGGTGCGGTCCCCGGACGAGGAGCCCATCGAGCAGGGGATGCTTCCCTTCGCCTCCGAGCCGGACCTCGACCGCGAGGCCCGGGTCATCGAGGCCGTCCGGCGTCTCGCCGAGCGGCTCGGGTCCGAGCTGGCGGAGCGCCAAGAGATGGACCTGTTCCGGGACTTCGAGCTCCCCCTGGTCCCCGTCCTGGCCCGGATGGAGCACGCCGGCATCGGCGTCGACCGGGCGTACCTGGAGCAGCTGGGGGAGGAGCTCCGGGGCAAGCTCGTCGAGCTGGAGAAGCGGATCGTCGAGCTGGCGGGGGAGCCGTTCAACGTCAACTCCACCGACCAGCTCCGGGCCATCCTCTTCGACAAGCTCGGCCTGCCGGTCCTCAAGAAGACCTCCACGGGGAAGCCCTCCACCGACGCCTCGGTGCTGAAGAAGATGAAGCACCCGCTGGTCGACGCCCTCCTCGAGTACCGGGAGCTGGAGAAGCTGCGTTCCACCTATGTCGACGGCTACCTCCCGTTGATCGGGCCCGACGGCCGCATCCACACCCGGTTCAACCAGATGGCGGCCACCACCGGTCGGCTCTCCTCGGACAGCCCGAACCTCCAGAACATCCCGGTGCGCTCGGAGAGCGGACGCACCATCCGCCGGGCCTTCGTGGCGGCGGAGGGGCACCGCTTCCTGGTCGCCGACTACTCGCAGATCGAGCTGCGGGTCCTCGCCCACATGAGCGGCGACCCGTTCCTGATCGAGGCGTTCCTCTCCGACATGGACATCCACACGGCCACGGCGGCCCGGGTGTGGGGCCTCGACCCGGCCCAGGTCACGCCCGAGCAGCGCCGCACCGCAAAGATGATCAACTTCGGCCTCCTCTACGGCATGGAGGCCTTCGGCCTCGCCGACCGTCTCGACATCTCCCGTGAGGAGGCCCGCGAGCACATCGACGCCTACTTCGCCCAGTTCCAGAAGGTGAAGGAGTACATGTCGTCGGTCGTGGAGCAGGCGAAGCGGGACGGCTACACCACGACCCTCTTCGGCCGGCGCCGGTACCTGCCCGAGCTGAAGTCGGACAACTTCCGGCTCCGGCAGATGGGGGAGCGCATGGCGCTGAACGCACCGATCCAGGGCACCGCCGCCGACATCATCAAGAAGGCGATGATCGACGTGGACGCCGCCATCAGGGAGCGGACCATGGGCACCGCCCTGTTGCTCCAGGTGCACGACGAGCTGGTCTTCGAGGTCCCCGAGGCCGAGGACGGGGAGGCCGAGGCCATGGTGGTCGGGATCATGGAGGGTGCGGCAGACCTGTCGGTGCCGCTGAAGGTCGATGTGGCCTGGGGCGCCAACCTCGCCGAGACCAAGGCCTAGGCGACACCTGTAAAGCGGGCTTGGCAACGATATGTCAAGCGTGCTTTACTATCACCATGACTGATCGCAGAGCGCCCTGGTGGTCGTATCTCCTCACGGTCCTGGTCGGTGGCGGCCTCGCCTTCGTGGTCGGCCTGATCGCCCGGGCGGTGCGTGTCGATGAGGGCTGGGGGAGTGCCATCGTGTTCGCCGCCATGACCGCCGGCCCGCTGCTGGCCCTCGCCTGGCTGGTGCTGGTCTCGAGGCACACGGTTCCGGAGGACCCGCACGCGGAGGACAGCGTGGAGCGAGCCTGGATGACCAGGGCCACCAGCGGGGCGCTCCTCGATGTCGTCGTGCTCGCCGGGGTGGCCCTCGCTGCGATCTCGATCCTCGACACCGACATCGCCGCCCGGACCGTCATGGCCGTCGTCCTGGTCACCGCCATGGGCGACACGGCGGTCCGTTACCTGGTCCTCAGGGCGCGCGGCTGATGGAGAACCGCGTCGCCCTGCTCAGGGCCGAACGGGGCTGGTCGCAGGCCCGGCTCGCCGAGCTGCTGGGGGTGTCCCGGCAGACGGTGATCTCGATCGAGAAGGGGAGGTTCGATCCGAGCCTGCCCCTGGCCTTCCGGATCGCCCGGGTCTTCGGGACCGCGATCGAGGAGATCTTCATTCCCGACGGGGACCATTAGCGCAAAGGCATTCCGTCTCCTAGACTGCGAGCCCTGGTGCGCCCGGGCGCGCACCGAATCCACTTTCTGAGAGGTAACCACCCACACATGTCCATCGATCACGAGACCGCGTCCGCGGGCACCCCGGAGGAGGGGATGCCGGAGACGCCCGAGACCCCCGAGACCGTCAACGAGGGGGAGACCACTGCAGAGACCCAGGTAGAGGCCCCCGAGGCCCCGGCCGAGGAGGCAGCCGCGGAGGCTGCGGAGACCGCTGAGACCACAGCCGAAGGCGAGCAGGCCGAGGCCGCCGCCGACGAGCAGGCCGATGCCGGCGAGACAGCCGAAGAGGCCCCTGCGGCCCCGGCTCCCGTCGAGGAGCCCGTGGTGGTCGTGGCCCGGCGGCCGGAGTTGACCGACGACATCGCCAGCGACTTCGAGATGGCACTCGAGGCCACCTTTTTCCAGTTCCGCGAGGGTGACGTCGTGAAGGGCGTCGTCGTCGGCGTGGACGCCGAGGGTGCCATGGTCGACGTCGGCTACAAGTCCGAGGGTCTCATCCCCGCCAAGGAGCTCTCCATCCGCAACAACGTGGACCCGCGTGAAGAGGTCCAGGTGGGCGAGGAGATCGAGGCCGTCGTCCTGGACATGGAGGACGACGAGGGCCGGATGATCCTCTCCAAGAAGCGCGCCATGTACGAGCGTGCCTGGGGCCGCATCCAGGCGATCGCCGACGCCGGCGGGACCGTGGAAGGCACCGTCATCGAGGTGGTCAAGGGTGGCCTGATCGTCGACATCGGCCTCCGGGGCTTCCTCCCTGCGTCGCTCGTCGACCTGCGCCGGGTCCGCGACCTCGAGCCCTACATCGGCGAGACCATCACCGCCAAGGTCATCGAGCTCGACCGGGCCCGCAACAACGTGGTCCTCTCCCGCCGTGCCTACCTCGAGGAGGCCCTGGCCGAGGAGCGGACCGAGTTCATGGACAACCTCCACGAGGGGGAGATCCGCGAGGGCACCGTCTCGTCCGTCGTGAACTTCGGCGCCTTCGTCGACCTGGGCGGCATGGACGGCCTCGTCCACGTGTCCGAGCTCTCGTGGCAGCACGTCAACCATCCCAGCGAGCTGGTGAAGGTGGGCGACAAGGTCAAGGTGAAGGTCCTCGAGGTGGACCGCGAGCGGGAGCGCATCTCCCTCTCCATCCGGCAGACATCCGAGGACCCGTGGGAGACCTTCGCCGCGGCCCACAACGTGGGCGACGTCGTGGAGGGCACCGTCACCAAGACCGTGCCGTTCGGCGCCTTCGTCTCCGTCGCCGAGGGTGTGGAGGGCCTGGTTCACGTTTCCGAGATCGCCATGCACCGCGTCGAGTCTCCGGAGCTGGAGCTCTCCATCGGGCAGAAGGTCAGGGTCAAGATCACGGAGAAGGAGGACGAGCGTCGTCGCATCTCCCTCTCCATCAAGCAGGCCCTGCCCGAGTATCAGGAGCGCAAGGAGCAGGCCGAGGAGCGCCGTCGGGCCCCGCGCAAGCCGCGTGAGTTCGAGCGGGAGTTCGGTGCGGAGGCGGAGGAGCACCCGCCGATGCCCGTGGATGCGTCTCTCGAGGCCATCCTCCGGGAGCTCAAGGAGCGCGGGATCGGCCGCCGCTGACAGCCGCGGTTTCTATATGGTCGGAGGCCACTGGATTCCGGTGGCCTCCGGTCGTTTGGGGAGGCCGGGGGAGACGGTTCCGGAGGATTTTCTTGTTGAAAAGCACGCGAAATCCTCAAGACTGTCACTCGCCCATCCGACAATGGCGTGTGGTTGGACTTGATCCATCGGCGGGCACAGGCGCGCCGGTACTATTTCCTCGGGAGCTCTCCACCGTGAGGGCGAGCGAGGGGCACAACCGAAGGGGACTCATCAATGGGTAGGAGAGCAATAGTTCTTCTTGTGGCCTTGATCCTGGCCGGTCTGGCCGCGTGGGCGGTCTGGCAGTACCTCCAGAACCTGGAGAGCGAGGTGGCCGCGGGCCAGGTGCGTGTCACCGTGTTCCGTGCCGGGCCGGGTGGCATCTCGGAGGGCGCCGAGGGCAGCACGCTGCTGACCGGCTTCAACGCGGCGGCCCGATGCAAGGATCCCGAGGCCGACATGGCCGCAGCCCAGGGCTGCCCGATCAAGGCCAGCTACGACCTGCAGGGCAACGTTCCGGTGGGCTACATCGACACGGAGGAGAAGCTCCGTTCCGTGCTCTCCGGCAAGATCGCGGCCGGCCCGATCGCTCCGGGCGCCATCCTCACCGAGACCGGCTGGGTCGAGGTGACCGCGCTGTCCAAGCCGATTTCGGAGATGATCCCGTCGGGCAAGCAGGCCATGACGATCTCCACCTCGAACGTGCAGGGCGTCAACGGCTTCGTGAAGCCGGGCGACCGGATCAACATGATCATCACGCTCGACGTCGAGTTCTCCAACATCCCGGTGGCCCAGAACGTCCCGACGCTGCCCACCGAGGGCGAGACCGGTGGCGATCAGGAGACGTCCGACGTCACCGTCACCTACACCCGGTTCGTGCTCCAGGGCATCCCGGTGCTGGCGGTGGGCACGGAGATCCGGCCCGACGAGACCAACACCACCGGGCAGGTCCCGGCCACGCCGCAGGGCGAGGAGGACGCCGCTACCGGCTCCACCGTGTTCACCCTCGAGGTGACCCCTGAGCAGGCGGAGCGCATCGCCTACGCCTTCGAGAACGGCTCGATCTGGCTGACGCTGGTCCCGCCGGACTTCGTCGAGGTCGAGACCAACGGTGTGATCGTCGACAACCTGTTCGGCGGCGACCTGGTCGAGGCGATCTTCGGGCGCCGGTGATTGGGTCTTCGGTGACGGGTCAGAGAGTTCGATAAGTAGTAGGACAGAGGTAGACCAGATGTCGGTGGCAGAGAACAACCTCCTGGTCGTCGACCCCGACGACGACTTCGTCTCCAAGGCGAAGGAGTTGTTCGACGGGCGGCTGCCCGTGGCGCGCACGATCGAGGAGGCTCTGTCCACCGCGGAGTCCGGGGCCGTCCGGATGATCCTCCTGGGCCCGTCGTTCACGACGGACGCCCACATGGATCAGATCCGTACCCTGCACAACGCCAACCCGGCGGTGATCCTGATGCTCGTCGCCCACGAGGTGACGGCGGATCTCCTCCGGCGGGGCATGCGGGCCGGCATCTCCGACGTGATCGAGATGCCGCTCGACGAGTCCAAGATCGAGGCGGCCGTCGAGCAGTTCGCCCACGACGTGCTCACCCGGCGCACGCCGTCGGCTTCGGCGCCCCGCAGCGAGAAGGGCCGGATCATCACGGTGATGTCCGCCAAGGGCGGGAGCGGCAAGACGGTGCTCGCCACCAACGTCGCCCTGCTGCTGCAGCGGATCCCGGACAAGAAGGTCGTCCTCGTCGACGCCGACCTCCAGTTCGGCGACGTGTGCCTGGTGCTCCAGCTCGAGCCCCGCTTCACCATGGTGAACGCGGCCCACGAGCTGTACCACCTGGACGCCGAGCTCCTCGACTCGCTGCTCACCGAGCATCCCAGCGGCCTCAAGGTCCTCGCGGCGCCGCTGGAGCCGGCCTTCGCCGACGACATCACGACGGCGGGCCTGATGCAGATGCTCGACATCCTCAAGGAGAACTACGACTACATCGTCGTCGACACGGCGTCGATGCTCGACGAGCTCATCCTGTCGCTCATCGAGAAGTCGGACGACATCCTGATGCTCGTCGACATGGACCTGCCGTCGGTGAAGAACGCCAAGCTGGCGCTGGAGACGCTCCGCCTCCTCAAGTTCTCCACCAACAACGTCAAGCTGGTCATGAACCGGTCCAACTCGAAGGCGAAGCTGGACACCAAGGAGATCGAGGCCGCCCTGCGCATGCCCATCTCTGCCTCGGTCCCGTCCGATGGTGCCGTCGCCGCTTCGGTCAACGAGGGGCGTCCGGTGGTGGAGAGCGACCCCAAGTCCAAGGTGGCCAAGGGGTTCGAGAGCGTCGCAGAGCTGATCGCAGGGAAGATCCCCGAGGAGTCCGGCCGGTCCGGGCTGTTCGGCAGGAAGTGAGAGAGGTGAACAGTGCCTTCGCTGTCTGAGAGAGTCGCACTTGCACGACAGAGCGAAGCCGCGGATCCGACCAGGAACCGGTCGGACGCTCTGACCGAGCTGCGCACGCGGCTCCACTTCAAGGTGGTGGAGGAGCTGGGGCCCACCCTCTATGACCGCGGGATGTCGGACGCCGAGCTCCGGCTCCGCGTCATCGAGATGCTGGAGTGGGCGATCGACCAGGAGCAGGCCCTCCCGCTCACCTCGGCCGACCGCCGTGCCCTGCTCAACGAGATCGCCTCCGACGTCCTCGGTTACGGTCCCATCGACCCGCTGCTCAGCGACCCGGACATCACCGAGGTCATGTGCAACGGGCCCTACGACGTCTACTACGAGAAGTCCGGCCGGCTCTACAAGTCGGACGTCAAGTTCGTCGACGAGACGCACCTGCGCCGGATCATCGACAAGATCGTGGGCCAGATCGGCCGTCGCGTCGACGAGGCCACGCCGATGGTCGACGCCCGCCTGCCCGACGGCTCCCGTGTCAACGCCATCATCCAGCCGCTGGCGATCGGCGGGCCGTACCTGACCATCCGTAAGTTCGCCGTCGACCCGTACCAGGAGGCCGACCTCATCCAGTTCGGCACCATGACGCAGCGGACCGCCGACTTCCTGCGGGCGTGTGTCCGGGGCCGACTCAACATCATCATCTCCGGTGGTACCGGTTCCGGTAAGACCACCACGCTGAACGTGCTCTCGTCGTACATCCCGGCCGACGAGCGCATCATCACGGTCGAGGACGCCGCCGAGCTCCAGCTCCACCAGGAGCACGTGCTCACCCTCGAGGCCCGGCCGGCCAACATCGAGGGCAAGGGCGCCGTCACCATCCGCGACCTGGTGAAGAACACCCTGCGTATGCGTCCCGACCGCATCGTCGTCGGTGAGGTCCGTGGCGCCGAGGCACTGGACATGCTCCAGGCCATGAACACCGGTCACGACGGCTCGCTGACCACCGTCCACTCCAACAGCCCGCGTGACACCCTGTCCCGTATCGAGACGATGGTGATGATGGCGGGCTTCGACCTGCCGGTGCGGGCCATCCGGGAGCAGATCGCCTCCGCCGTGGACCTGATCGTCCACGTCCAGCGTCTCAAGGACGGCACCCGTCGCATCACCCACATCTCCGAGGTGGAGGGCATGGAGGGCGACATCATCACCCTCCAGGACCTGTTCCTCTTCGACTTCGGCATGGGTGTGGACGAGAACGGCAAGTACCTGGGCCGTCTCAAGGCGACCGGCATCCGTCCCACGTTCTCCGAGCAGCTGGAGAACCAGGGCATCAGGCTGCCCGCCGACCTGTTCGACCCGGAGCCGTTCGCCCGCCGATGAGACGACTCGCACTCATCATCCTCGGCCTGCTGCTGGGGGCCATCCCGGCCCTGGCGCAGAGCTCGGAGCCGGCGATCGAGATCGTCGACTTCATCGGGTCGCGCTACGGCGACCAGGGTCAGACGGTGCTCATCATCGAGTTCCGCAACTTCCCGCAGCGGCCCGATCCGTCGGCCATCGAGATCACGGTTGATGGCCAGCCGGTGAGCGACCTCACCATCGAGTCGGTGTCCGAGTCGTCGGTGCCGGTCGGCACGGTGCTGGCGATCGACACCTCGGGGTCGATGTCCGGGGCCCCGCTGGAGGCCGCCAAGCAGGCCGCCGTCAACTTCGTGCGGCAGTCGGCTCCGGCCGACCAGATCGCGGTGATCACCTTCTCGGACACGGTCCAGACGCTGAGCGGCTTCACCAGCAACAAGGACGCCCTGGTGGAGCGCATCCAGTCGATCCAGGCGGCGGGGGAGACCTCGTTCAACGACGCGGTGATCCAGGGCGTCAGCATCTTCGACGCCGCCCGGGGCACCAACCTGCTGGCGAACCTCATCGTGCTCACCGACGGCGAGGACACGGCCTCCCAGGCCACGCTCGAGGACGCCCTGGCAGCGATCCAGGCACGCAACGTCCGGGTGTTCGGCGTCGCCCTGGAGGGGTCGGACTTCAACCCCGACCCCGTGCGGCAGGTCGCCGAGGCCGGGGGAGGGCTGTTCCTCTCGACGCCGGACCCGTCTCAGCTGACCGCCATCTACGACTCGATCGGGAGCGAGATCTCGAACACCCAGGTGGCCCGGTTCCGTTCGCCGGTGTTCGTCCCGGGTGAGGCCGAGTTCCAGGTGAGCTACCAGGGGATCTCCACGTCACAGACGTACCAGGTCTCCGGCTACGCCACGACCACGACGGTGGGCGCCGGTCCGAGCAGCACTTTCGCCCCGGGCACGACGATGGTCGTCGAGTCCAGGGCCCCGCTTCCGCTCTCCAACCTGGTTGCGATCGGTGTCGGCGGCATCGCCCTGACCATCTTCCTCTTCCTGGTCATCCTCTTCGGGCGTTCGCCCGAGGCCGAGCAGAACCAGCTCGCCCGGCGTCTCCAGGCGTTCGGCCGACGGGCCAGGCCCGCCGAAGAGGAGAAGAAGGGCTTCCTGCAGCGCCTCCCGCTGCTGAAGCGCTTCTCCCAGGCGGCCGAGGAGGAGGTCAAGCGCCGCGGTCTGCTGGGGGGCATCAACTCCGCCCTGGAGCAGGCCAACATCCCGATGACCGCCGGCGAAGCGGTGGTGGCGATGCTGGGCGTCGCCGCGGTGGGCGGCATCTTCTTCGGGATCTTCAACGGCCCGGTCGGCGGTCTCGTCGCCTTCGTCGTGCTGATCCTGGTGTCGGTGGCCCTGATCCAGTTCTTCGGGAACCGGGAGAAGAAGAGGTTCGAGGAGCAGCTGCCCGACACCCTGACCCTGCTGTCCACCTCGCTCCGCGCCGGCTACTCGCTGCTCCAGGCCGTGGAGGCGGTGGCGGGAGAGGCCCCGAACCCGACGGCCCGCGAGTTCGGCCGGGCTCTCGCCGAGGCCCGTCTCGGCCGCACCGTCAGCGACGCCCTGAAGGGCATCGTGGACCGGACCCAGTCGAAGGACTTCGAATGGGCGGTGATGGCCATCGAGATCCAGCGTGAGGTCGGTGGCAACCTGGCCGAGGTGCTGCAGACGGTGGCCGAGACCATGCGGGCCCGAAACCGTCTCAGGGGCGAGATCAAGGCGCTCACGGCAGAAGGCCGGATCTCGGCCATCGTGCTGGGCGCCCTTCCGTTTGCCATGGGTCTCTTCCTCTGGACCACCAACCCCGGCTATCTGGAGCCGCTCTTCGAGGAGACGTTCGGGAAGATCGCCATCGGCGTCGGGTTGCTCCTCATGGCTGGCGGCGCCATCTGGCTCAAGAAGATCGTGGACATCGAGATATGAGCGAACTCCTTTCCGGCGGCCCGACCCTCGTCGTCATCTCCGTCTTCGCCCTGGTGCTGTTCGTCGTCGTCTGGGCGGGGATGGGCGTCACCAAGGCCCGTGAGGACATGAACCAGCGGCTGGCCCTCTACGGCCGGGGCCAGGCCGTACAGACCGCTCGTGAGGAAGAACTCGCGAAGCCACTGGCGCAGCGGACCATCGGCCCGGCGGTTCTCAAGGTCTCCAACTTCCTGAAGCGGTTCACGCCGGTCGGCTACTTGCAGAAAAAGGAGCGGGAGCTGATGTACGCCGGTTATCCGGGCGGCATGGACGCTCCGGCGTTCGTGGTGATCAAGCTGCTCGGCGTGATCCTGGGCCTGGTGGCCGGGTTCTTCCTCCGGGGATTCGGTCAGGATGCCCTGATGGGTCTGCTGATGTTCGTGATGCCGATCGGTGTCGGCTTCCTCGGGCCGGACGCCTGGCTGAAGCGCAAGATCGAGGAGCGACGGAGTGCGATGCTCCGGGCACTCCCGGACGTGCTCGACCTGCTGGTGATCTCGGTGGAGGCCGGTCTCGGCTTCGACTCCGCCCTGGCTCGTGTCGTGGCCACCGTTCCCGGGCCGCTCTCCGAGGAGTTCTACCGGATGCTCCAGGAGACCCGGGTCGGTGTCAGCCGCCGGGAGGCGATGCGCAACCTGATGAACCGCACGGACCTCGACGAGCTGCGGTCGTTCCTGCTGGCCATGATCCAGGCCGAGGCGTTCGGTGTCACCATCGCCCGCGTGCTGCGGGTGCAGGCCGACGAGATGCGCGTCAAGCGGCGTCAGCGGGCCCAGGAGAAGGCGTTCGCCGCGCCGGTGAAGCTGGTGTTCCCGCTGGTGTTCTGCATCTTCCCGTCGCTGTTCATCGTGCTCCTCGGGCCTGCCGGGATTCAGATGGCCCGGGCCTTCTCCGGCATGTGATGACCGCGGCCGGGACCGAACCGGTCCGTCGCATCTACTTTCCCCAGTTGGCCCTGGTCCTGCCCTGGATCAGGATCGTGCTGGGCGCCTTCCGGCCCATCAGGGACAACTCGTTCCTGTGGCACGTGGCGGCCGGTCGGCTGCAGGTCGAGCTCGGGTCGGTGCTCGTCGCCGATCCCTTCTCGTTCACGATGGCCGGCGAGGCATGGCGCACTCAGAGCTGGCTCGCAGACGTCCTCTATGCATGGATCGAAGACTCGGTGGGCATGGCCGGCTACGCATGGATGCTCCTGCTCGCGGGGGCACTGGCTCACGCCGGCATCGGGCTGATCGTCTGGCGGGTCACGCGAAACCCGCTTCCAACCGCGGTGGTTCTCCTGCTCTCGTTCCCGGTTCTCGCCGCGGTCCAGGTACCCAGGCCGGTCCTCTTCACGTTTCCACTCTTCGCACTAACGATCCTGGTGTGGGACGATCGGCGACTCCGCTGGGCGCTTCCCTTCGTGATGTGGTTGTGGGCGTCCGTACACGGGAGCTTCTTCCTGGGCCTCGTCTATGTGGGGGCCCGGATCCTGGCCCGAAGGGAGTGGCGGTCATTCATCGCCCTGTTCGTCGCAGGGTTGGCCACGCTGCTCACCGCCCATGGCCTCGGGATCGTCGAGATCGTGCTCGAATTCCTGACGCTGAGGGAACACCTGGCCTATATCACAGAGTGGGCAACACCCGACTTTCTCACCATCGAAGGGGCCCCCTTCATGATCGGTCTCGTCTTGATCGTGGTTGGGGCGATCAGAGGTCGGATCGGGATGGCGGACCTGTGGGTGTTCGTCCCCTTCCTGGTCCTGGCATTGAGCGCATCGCGTGCGATAGCACCGGCCTGGATCGCACTGGTTCCTCTTGTAGGGGCGGCCTGTGCCTGGCGCCGTGACCGCATCGGAAACGGGTTCCCCATCCCGGTCGCATTGTGCGTCGTCGTACTCGTGCTGGTGGGGCCCATACTCTTGGCCAAGACGGTCGAGTTGGACGGAACGCGTTTCCCCCTGGTGGCGGCCCAGTATCTGGATCCGGACAAGCTCACCTATCACGACGACGTAGCGGGTGGCTACCTCATCTACGCAGGAACGCTCGGAGACGGCGTCTTCATCGACGACCGGGTCGAGCTCTTTCGGGATCGGATAGGGGAGTTCGTCAGGCTGCGGGCCGGCCGTGAAGACTGGAGGGCGGTGTTCGACCGAGACGGTATCGAACAGGCTCTGGTCCGGAAAGACGATCCGTTGAGGGAACTGCTCGAGGAGGCCGGCTGGCGCACCTATTTCGCGGATTCCAACTACGCGATCTTGCGTCCTGAATGATACGGGTGTCGAACCATGGTCCGTGTCGAGCCCTCATCATCTAGGTGGGTGGGCTGAAGGGGCCGCAGGCCGCGATCGCCTGGTTTGGGGTTGAGGAGCCCTCTGTGGTTTTGGTCGCCCAAACGAAAAGGGGGCCGTTACGGCCCCCATTCCGTCTCGTGTTCGCTGGATCAGCCGTCAGCCCCCAGTTCGGTCGAGCTCGCTGGCGATCGAGTCGAACGTTCCCGACACCTGCTGGCCAGCCACCCGGATGGCGACGATGGCGATGATCGCGATCAGGACGACCAGGAGGGCGTACTCGACCATCGAGGCACCCTTGTCGTCACTGAAGCGGCTCACCAGCTTGGTCCACAGAGCGAGCATATACCCCT
>QGUS01000016.1 GCA_003242515.1 Actinomycetota bacterium | reverse complement strand
CGCGCCGGTGCCGGCTTCGTCGACCACCTCTTCGCCATCGTCGACCCGTCCGAGATCCGGCCGCTGCGCGTCGCCGTGGACGGCGGCAACGGCATGGCGGGCGTCGCCCTGGAGAAGGTGTTCGAGCGGATCCCCGCCCGGCTCACCGGCCTCTACCTGGAGCCGGACGGCACCTTCCCCAACCACCCAGCCGACCCCCTCGTGCCGGAGAACCTCGCCGACCTCGAGAAGCTGATGGGGGAGGGCGAGTTCGACCTCGGGGTCGCCTTCGATGGAGACGCCGACCGCGCCTTCTTCCTCGACGACACGGGCCGGCCCCTGTCGGGCAGCACCGTGACCTCCCTGCTCGCCCGCAGGCTCCTAGCCGGGCGTCCGGGGGAGAAGGTGGTCCACAACCTGATCACCTCCAAGGCGGTGCCCGAGATCGTCAGGGAGTGCGGCGGCGAGCCGGTACGCACCCGCGTCGGCCACAGCTTCATCAAGGCCGTGATGGCGGAGACCAACGCCATCTTCGGCGGCGAGCACTCGGCCCACTACTACTTCCGGGACAACTACCGGGCCGACTCCGGGATGCTCGCCATGCTGCACCTCATGGCGATCCTCTCCGCCCGCGAGGAGCCCCTCTCGGTGATCCGCACCGAGGTGGAGCGCTACGCCGCATCCGGCGAGATCAACTTCGAGGTCTCCGACCCACAGGAGGCGATCCGCAAGGTGGAGGAGGCCATGGCGGGGGAGGCCGCGATCGACCGGCTCGACGGCCTCACGGTCGACTTCGGCGCCGAGTGGTTCAACCTCCGCCCGTCCAACACCGAGCCCCTGCTCCGCCTCAACGTCGAGGCGCCGGACCCCGAGCGAGTCGAGGCGCTGGTGGAGCGGGTCCGATCCATCCTGGAGGGAGCATGAGCCTCATCGACCCGCTGCTTGCCGGGATCCTCGTCTGCGCGGCCGACCACGGCCGCCTCGAAGAGGACTCTGCCGGGTCCCGCCTAATCTGCGCCGCTTGTGGCCGTTCCTACCCGGTGCGCGACGGGATCCCCGTGATGATCCTCGACGAAGAAAGAGGTGACGAATGACCGACATGCTCTCCCAGATCCGGTCCCTGGGCGACCAGTTGAGATGGGTGGCCGAGATGGAGCCGCCGTCGCTCGGCACCCACGCCGACGTGCTGTTCGCCGGGATGGGTGGCTCGGGCATCGCGGGCGACTACGCCGCCGCGGTCGCCGGCCCCCACGGCACCAGGGTCACGGTCCTGAAGGGCTACGGTCCGCTCCCGGCCTGGGCGGTGCGCGCCCGGCCGCTCGTCATCGCCGCCTCCTACTCGGGCAACACCGAGGAGACCCTCGACGCCGCCCGGTCCGCCCAGGAGATGGGCCTGACGGTCGCCGTCGTCACCACGGGCGGCCAGCTCGCCGAGCTCGCCGGCACCTACGGGTGGCCGATGATCCAGGTGCCCGCGGGGCTCCAGCCCCGTGCCGCCGCCGGCTACATGATCGGGGCCACGATCCGGCTGCTGGAGGGCGCCCGTGCCCTCGACGACCAGCGCTTCAACTTCGACGAGGCTGCGCGTCTCGCCGACGAGATCGTGGCCGAGGACAGCCGGCAGTGGGACGTGGCGCGCCGCATCGCGGACGCCCTGGCCGGCCGTATCACGATCGTCTACGGAGGCGGCCCGGTCTCGTCGACGGTCGCCCAGCGGTGGAAGACCCAGATCAACGAGAACGCCAAGATGCCGGCCTGGTGGTCGGTTCTCCCCGAGCTCGACCACAACGAGATCGTCGGCTGGGAGACGCTCCCCGAGCTCACCCGGCAGGCCCTCGCCGTGGTGGCGCTCACCGACCGGGACGATCACGCACGCATACGCGCCCGTCTCGACCACACTTCTGCCCTGACCCAGTACGCGGTCCCGTGGGCCGGAGAGGTCGAGTCGGAGGGCGTGTCGGTGCTCGCGAGGCTGATCTCCCTCACCGCGGTGGGTGACCTCGTCTCGTGGATGCTGGCCGATTCGGCCGGCGTCGACCCGGTCCCGGTTGCCACAATCGAGAAGTTGAAGAAGCTATTGGCCGAGGAGAAGCCGGCATGAACTACGACATCGCGGACCCGTCCCTGGCGCCTGTCGGGGCGCGTCGCATCGAGTGGGCGGGCCGCCGTATGCCCGTCCTGGCGACGATCAGGAAGCGCTTCGCCGAGGAGAAGCCGCTGCGCGGCCACGTCGTCGCCGCCTGCCTCCACGTGACGGCGGAGACGGCGAACCTGATGCTCGCCCTGCGCGACGGCGGCGCGGAGCCGCTGCTGGCGGCGTCCAACCCGCTGTCCACCCAGGACGACGTGGCGGCGGCGCTGGTCGCCGAGGGCATCCCCGTCTACGCCATCCGGGGTGAGGACTCCGAGACCTACTACAAGCACCTGAACGCGGTCCTGGACTACCGGCCCGCCGTCACCATGGACGACGGCGCCGACCTGGCGAAGCTTCTCCACACGGACCGGCGCGACCTCGAGATCATCGGCTCCACCGAGGAGACCACGACCGGGGTGATCCGCCTCCGTGCCCTGCACGCCCAGGGCAAGCTCCGGGTGCCCGTGGTCGCCGTCAACGACTCCGCCACCAAGCACCTGTTCGACAACCGCTTCGGCACCGGCCAGTCGACGCTGGACGGCATCATCCGGGCCACCAACATCCTGCTCGCCGGCCTGAACGTGGTCGTCGTCGGCTATGGCGACTGCGGCCGGGGAGTGGCGGCCCGGGCCGACGGTCTCGGCGCCAAGGTGATCGTGGTCGAGGTGAACCCCGTCCGTGCCCTGGAGGCCGCGATGGAGGGCTACCGGGTGATGACCGCCGACGAGGCCGCCGAGATCGGCGACGTGTTCATCACCGTGACCGGCAACAAGCACGTCCTCCGGAGCCAGCACTTCGAGAAGATGAAGGACGGCGCCCTCCTCGCCAACTCGGGCCACTTCGACATCGAGCTTGACCTGGGCTCGCTCCGTGCCATGGCCACTGACGTCCGCCAGGTGCGCGCCAACCTGGAGGAGTACGAGATGGAGGACGGTCGCCGCATCCTGGTGGCCGCCGAGGGCCGTCTCGTCAACCTCGGCGCCGCCGAGGGTCACCCTGCCGACGTGATGGACATGTCGTTCTCCAACCAGGCGATGGCCGCCGAGTGGCTCATCAAGAACGACGGCAAGCTGGAGCCGGCGATCTACACGCTGCCGCCGGAGATCGACGACCGGGTGGCGACCATCAAGCTGGAGGCTCTCGGTGGCTCCCTCGAGAAGCTGACCGAGGACCAGATCGCCTACCTCGCCGACTGGGAGCAGGGCACCGAGTAAGGGGTTCTGCGGAAACGGGGTCCCGGCGGCGCCATCGTCGCCGCCGGGCCCCCATGGGGGCACGCCTCCAGGGGGTTCCGTGGCGATGCCGCGGGATGTAGACGGGAGGTGTGCTCTGTCCCGGCTGTGCCCGCCCCGTCGTCCAGTTCCTGTGCGACCGCTGCCGGGCGTCGTTGCGTCCTGCGCCCGAGCGCATCGTCGGTGACGGCCTGCGGGTGATCGCCGCCTTCGCCCACGAGGGCCTCGCCCGTGACCTCGTCCACGGTCTCAAGTACCGCGGCCTCCTCGGGTTCCCCTGGGTCGTCGCCGGGGCGCTGGCCGACCGCGTCCCGCCGCACCCTCTCGTCCCGGTCCCGCGTGTCCTGAGCCGGCGCCTGCTCCACGGGGTCGACCCTTCCCTGGAGCTCGCCCGCGCCATCTCCGCCCTGACGGGCATTCCCATCGTCCGCGTCCTGCGGCCCCCGCTCCATGCGCCGAGGCGGGCCGGAAGGGATCACCGGGCCGCCCCGCCCCGTTTCCGTGTCGCAGGCCCCGTGCCGCCACAGGTGGTGCTGGTCGACGACGTGGTCACCACGGGCGGGACGCTGCTGGCCGCGGCCTCCGTGGTTGGGTCGCAGAAGGTGGCCGCTGCCGTCGCGGCTACCGTGGCCCGCGAAAAAAGGTGACTAGTCCGCGGAAACAGGTGTCTAGTCACCGCTACCGACTGCCGATAAGACCAGCGATGCCGACCGTCCTCATCGTCGATGATGCCGAACTCTTCCGTGAAGCCCTCCGAGCAGCGTTCATCCAGGAGGGCTTCGACGTGGTCGCAGCCGCCTCGGACGCCATGGCGGCGATCGACCGGGCCAAGGAGCACAAGCCCGACCTCGTGATCCTCGACCTGCTCATGCCGGGCATGTCGGGCCTCGAGGTCCTCGGGACCATCCTCAAGGCCAGCCCCTCCTCACGGGTGGTCCTCCTCACCTCCAGCGAGTCGACCGCCGACCTCCTCCAGGCGGTGAAGAGCGGCGCCTCCGGCTACCTCACGAAGGACACCCCGCTGCCGCGGCTGGTCGCCGCCATGCACGACGTCCTCGAGGGCGGGGCGGCCGTCTCCCCGGCGATGGGCGGGAAGCTGTTCGGCATCGTGCGCGACCTGCTCCGGCACAACGGCACGGCCATCAAGAAGCAGCCCGAGCTCACGGGACGGGAGCTGGAGGTCCTGGCCCGGGTCGCCGACGGGCTCACCTCCAAGGAGATCGCCGAGGAGCTCTACATCTCCGAGAACACGGTGCGGAACCACGTCCGCAACATCCTGGACAAGCTCGGCCTCAACTCCCGCTTCGAGGCGGTGAAGTGGGCCTACGAGGAGGGCCTGCTCCAGGCCACCCGCTAGGGCGGGGGACAGGACCCGGGGTACAGACGCGGGCCCCCGGTAGAATCCCGAGAACCTCATGCCCATACTCCAGAAGGTCCTTCGCATGGGCGAAGGCAAGACGCTCAAGGAGTTCGAGGCTCTCGTAAAGAAGGTCAACGAGCTCGAACCCGAGATCCAGCGTCTCTCCGACGAAGCCCTGAGGGCCAAGACCGACGAATTCAAGAACCGTCTCGCCAACGGAGCGACCCTGGACGACGTCCTCGTCGAGGCGTATGCCGTCGTCCGTGAGGCCGCCCGCCGCATCCTCGGGGAGCGCCACTACGACGTCCAGATCCTCGGCGGCATCGCCCTCCACAAGGGGATGGTCGCCGAGATGAAGACCGGTGAAGGCAAGACCCTGGTCTCGACCCTCCCGGCATACCTCAACGCCCTCGCCGGCAAGGGCGTCCACATGGTGACCGTCAACGACTACCTGGCCGCCCGCGACGCCGAGTGGATGGGCCAGGTGCACCGCTTCCTCGGCCTCAGCGTGGGTCTCATCCAGAACGGGATGACCCACGAGGAGCGGCAGGTCGCCTACGCGGCCGACATCACCTACGGCACCAACAACGAGTTCGGCTTCGACTACCTGCGCGACAACATGGCCATGGAGGCCGACCACCGCGTCCAGCGGGGCCACCACTACGCCATCGTCGACGAGGTCGACTCGATCCTCATCGACGAGGCCCGGACGCCGCTCATCATCTCCGGCGCCGTCTCCGACTCGGCGCGCTGGTACAAGGACTTCGCCCGCATCGTCCGCCGCCTCCAGGCCGGCGTCCACTACGAGGTCGACGAGAAGAAGCGTCAGGTGCTCGTCACCGAGGAGGGCATCGCCAAGGTCGAGGAGATCCTCGGCGTCGACAACCTCTACGACCACGCCGCCGTCGACTTCGTCCACCACCTGGAGACCGCCCTCAAGGCGCAGGAGCTCTACAAGAAGGACGTCGACTACATCGTCGAGCACGGCGAGGTGAAGATCGTCGACGAGTTCACCGGCCGTGTCCTCGAGGGACGCCGCTACTCCGAGGGCCTCCACCAGGCGATCGAGGCCAAGGAGGGGGTGGCGATCAAGCAGGAGAACCAGACCCTCGCCACGATCACCCTCCAGAACTACTTCCGTCTCTACGAGAAGCTCGCCGGCATGACCGGTACCGCCGAGACCGAGGCCGCCGAGCTCTCCCAGATCTACGGGCTCGAGGTCATGGTGATCCCGACCCACCGGCCTGTGGCCCGCATCGACCAGCCCGACCTCGTCTACAAGACGGAGGAGGCGAAGTTCAAGGCCGTGGTCGATGACGTCAAGGAGCGTCACAAGCGCGGCCAGCCGGTCCTGCTGGGCACCGTCTCCATCGAGAAGTCCGAGCACCTCTCGAAGCTGCTCTCCAAGAACGGCATTCCGCACGAGGTCCTCAACGCCAAGCACCACGCCCGTGAGGCCGAGATCATCGCCCAGGCGGGCCGTCCCGGCGCCGTGACCGTGGCCACGAACATGGCCGGGCGAGGCGTCGACATCAAGCTCGGCGGCAGCCCCGAGGGGATGGCCCGGGCGGAGCTGCGGAAGCGGGGGATCGGTCCCGACGACCCCAGCTACCACGAGCTGGAGAAGAAGCTCGCCGAGGAGTTCGCCGAGCAGATCAAGCCGGACAAGGAGAAGGTCCTCGCCGCCGGCGGCCTGTACGTGATCGGCACCGAGCGACACGAGTCCCGGCGCATCGACAACCAGCTGCGTGGTCGTTCCGGCCGTCAGGGCGACCCCGGCGAGAGCCGCTTCTACCTGTCCCTGGAGGACGAGCTGATGCGGCGGTTCCAGGGCGAGTGGGTCAAGTCGGTGATGGACCGGCTCCGCCTGCCCGACGACCAGCCCATCGAGGCGAAGATGGTCACCAAGGCCATCGAGCGGGCCCAGCGTCAGGTCGAGGCGCAGAACTTCGAGATCCGCAAGAACGTCCTCAAGTACGACGAGGTGATGAACTCCCAGAGGGAGAGCATCTACAAGTGGCGGGCCTCGATCCTGGAAGGGCGGGCCGACCAGGACCTGATCACCGACTGGATCGCCGACGCCATCACCGCCACGATCGACGCCGTCGTCCCCGATGGCACGACGAGCGAGTCCTGGGACTGGGAGACCCTCCTCCAGGAGCTCAACCAATTCTATCCGACGAAGCTCACCCTCGGGGCCGTCGGGCCCAAGGTGTCGGTCGACGACTTCATCGACAGGGTGGTCGACGAGGCCCTCGCCTTCTACGAGGGGCGGGAGCAGGAGCTCGGCCCCGAGCTGATGCGCCAGGTCGAGAAGAACGTCGTCCTCTCCGTCATCGACAACAAGTGGCGGGAGCACCTCTCGGAGATGGACTACCTCCGCGCCGGCATCGGCCTGCGGGCCATGGGCCAGCGCGACCCCCTCGCCGAGTACCAGCGCGAGGGGTACGAGATGTTCACCGACATGGTGGAGTCCATCAAGAGGGACACGGTCCGGTACCTGTTCCACGTCCAGGTCGCCAAGCCGGCCACCCAGCCGAAGCGCGTCGAGCCGGCACCGGCCGGCGCGGGCGGCTCGAAGAAGCCGGCCTCGGCCAAGGACCAGGTGGGCCGCAACGACCCGTGCCCCTGCGGCTCGGGGAAGAAGTACAAGAAGTGCCACGGTGCCGCTTAGCGGTCCCGTGAGCCTCGTACCCTGTAGCCCGCACACCGCACCCCGACTGCCAGGACGGGGGAGTGGCGGGCCCGTCTGAGAGAGACAAAGTGGCGACAGAAGTCACCGACCCGAAGGAAGCGATCGCGACGCTGCGCGAGCGTCTCGCCGAGGCGCGCCGTTTCCTCGACCTCGAGACCAAGGAGAAGGAGCTGGCCGAGCTCCGGGAGCGGGCCGCGTCGCCCGACCTGTGGAACGACCCCGACGAGGCCCGCCAGGTCAGCCAGAAGCTCTCCCGCTACGAGCAGATCTTCGAGACCGTCGGCGATCTCGCGCAGAAGATCGACGACGCCGAGGTGCTCCTCGAGCTGGCGGCGGAGGCCGACGACCCCGAGTCCCGCCAGGAGGCGATCGACCAGCTCGGCGAGGCGTCCCGGGTGCTCGATCGTCTCGAGCTGGAGTCCCTCTATTTCGGCGAGTACGACGAGCAGGACGCCATCCTCAGCGTCCATGCCGGCGCCGGCGGCGTCGATGCCCACGACTGGGCCGAGATGCTGGCCCGCATGTACCAGCGCTACCTGACCGACAAGGGCTTCCAGGTAACGGTGGAGGAGGTGACCCCGGGCGAAGAGGCGGGCATCAAGTCCGTCACCATGACGGTGAGGGGAGACCACGCCTACGGGACCCTGGAGTCCGAGCGCGGTGTGCACCGACTGGTGCGCATCAGCCCGTTCGACGCCAACGCCCGCCGGCACACCAGCTTCGCCGGCGTCGACGTGGTGCCCGACCTGGGCGAGGCGGCCGAGGTCGAGATCGACGAGGACGACCTGCGCATCGACACCTACCGCTCGCAGGGCGCCGGCGGCCAGCACGTCAACAAGTCCGACACGGCGGTCCGGATCACCCACCTGCCCACCGGCATCGTCGTGCAGTGCCAGAACGAGCGCAGCCAGCTGCAGAACAAGAACCGGGCCATGCAGATGCTCAAGGCGAAGCTGGCCGAGCTGGCCCGCCAGGAGCACCAGGCGCAGATCGACTCGATCCGCGGCGAGCAGGGCGAGGCGGCATGGGGCCGCCAGGTCCGCAGCTACGTGCTGCAGCCGTACCAACTGGTGAAGGACCTGCGCACCGACTACGAGGTCGGCAACGTCCAGGGCGTCCTCGACGGCGACCTGGACGGGTTCGTCGAGGCCTACCTGAGGTGGCGCCGGGCCCAGCACGAGGCCACCGGAGATTCCAACTAGACGGGTTTCACCCGGTACCGTTGACCCGGTCCGCACATCCCCCCCGAACGAATGATTCGACTCGAAAACGTCACCAAGGTCTACGAGGGCGGCACCGTCGCCGTGAACGACGTATCCCTGGACATCCAGAAGGGTGAGTTCGTCTTCCTCGTGGGCGCGTCCGGCTCCGGCAAGTCGACGCTGATCCGGCTGATGCTCCGCGACGAGCCGGTGACCCGGGGCCGCATCTGGGTGGCGGGCAAGGACATCACCAAGCTCCCCAAGTGGAAGATCCCGTACCTCCGCCGCTCGGTCGGGACGGTCTTCCAGGACTACAAGCTCCTCCCGAACAAGACGGTCTTCGAGAACGTCGCCTTCGCCCTGGAGGTGCTGGGCCGGCCCCGCTCTGTGATCGGCCCCCAGGTGAACCAGGTCCTCGAGCTGGTGGGACTCGCCGACAAGTCCCAGCGCTATCCGCGCCAGCTCTCCGGTGGCGAGCAGCAGCGTGTCTCCGTGGCCCGGGCCTTCGTGAACCGGCCCCCGATCATGCTCTGTGACGAGCCGACGGGGAACCTCGACCCGAAGACCTCCGTTGAGATCATGAGGCTCCTAGACCGGATCAACCGCACGGGCACGACGATCGTGATGGCCACCCACGACCACGCCATCGTCGACGCCATGAAGCGGCGGGTCGTCGCTCTGGAGCACGGGCGGGTCATCCGTGACGAGGTAGCCGGGCGTTACGAGAGGACTTCCGAGGAAGAGTGAGCCGTTTCGTCTACCTGATCCGCGAGGCCCTCTCCAGCCTGCGCCGCAACGCCCTGATCGTGATCGGGGCGATCATGGCCGTCTTCATCTCGCTGGCCCTCGCCTTCGGAGCCCAGGTGGTGAACGAGCTGCTCAAGCTGAACACCCGGGCCTGGCAGGACGGCACCCATGTCGTCGCCTTCCTCTACGACGAGGGGACGGACAACGTGCCGCCGGGCGCCCACGAGCAGCTCCTCGCCGAGGTCCGGTCGTGGGAGGAGGTCGAGGACGCTCGCCTGGTCACCAAGGCCGAGGCGTGGCAGGAGTTCCAGCGGATCTTCGAGAACGACCCCCAGATGCTCGACGCCCTCCGGGACCCGACGGTGCTCCCGGCGTCGATCCGCATCGAGCTGGAGGACATCCGCCTCCACCAGACCACCCGGTACCGCCTGGAGCAGCAGCAGCAGGTGGTGCGCCGGGTGAACACCGCATCGCAGTCCATCGAGCAGCTGCAGAACCTCTCCGACGTGCTCCAGATCCTGGGCCTGGGTCTCGCCGTCGTGCTCGGCGTGGCGGCCGTGGTCCTGATCGCCAACACGATCCAGCTGGCCATCTACGCCCGCCGGGAGGAGGTGGCGATCATGAAGCTGGTCGGCGCCTCCAACTGGTACATCCGCGTCCCGTTCCTCCTCGAGGGCCTGATCGAAGGCCTGGTCGGGGCCGCGCTGGCCGTGTTCGCCGTGTGGATCGCGTCGAACAACCTGGCCAAGGCGGGGGAGAGCCTCGAGTTGTTCCGTCTCGACATCAGCAACCAGTGGTTCTTCCGATCGGGGCTGGTCGTGCTCGTGTTCGGCGCCGCCGCCGGCGTCCTGGGATCCCTCCTCGGTCTCAGCAGGTACCTGCGGGAGGCCGACGGCACGGGTCCCGACATCCCCAAGGGCTTCTGATGGCCGACAGGGTGAAGGTGGTCGCCACCAACCGGCGGGCCCGCCACGACTACGCCATCGTCGACACCTACGAGGCCGGCCTCGTGCTGCTGGGCTCGGAGGTCAAGTCGCTCCGTGAGGGCCACATCCAGCTCAAGGACTCCTACGCCACCATCGAGGACGGCGAGGCGTACCTGATCGGAGCCCACATCGCCCCGTACGGTTACGCCCGTGACGGCGGGCACGAGCCGGAACGTCCCCGCAAGCTCCTGCTCCACAAGCGGGAGATCGGGAGGCTCGCCGGGACGCTGGCCGAGAAGGGTCTGACGCTGATCCCGCTCCAGGTCTACTTCAAGGACGGGAAGGCGAAGGTGGAGCTGGCCGTCGCCAAGGGCAAGCGCACGGTGGACAAGCGCGAGGACATCAAGAAGCGCGACGCCGAGCGCGAGATGGACCGCGTCGCCAAGCAACTGCGGCGGTAGCAAGCGACGCTCCCGCGGAGGGTCGTGCCAGGTGTCACCCCTGAAGGGGTGGCGGACCGTCCGGCGGCACCCGAAGAACACCCCTTCCGGAGCACCGGGCAACCGGTACCATGAGTGGTACCCCATGGGGGTGAAACGGTTTCGACGTTGAGTGTCGAGGCGTTGGAAGCGAGCCGGGGTCTCCGGGGCCCCGTCAACAAACCGGAACAACAAACAAGTGCCGAAGACAACTTCGCACTGGCTGCCTGATTGAACAGCCCGTCTCGCCGATCCGCTCCCGCCGGGTCGGGTCGAGGCGTCGCAATGCGGGATGCTCCGTCCGGGGTGTCGGGACCGGACGGAAAAGACGCTTCCGACTAGGTGCGAGGAAACTCGTCGTCAGAGTTCTCGCAACCGAAGCTCGCTGACGACTGCGCTCGGAGATGCCTTCGCCGAGGGCTCAGCGGACCGGGGTTCGACTCCCCGCACCTCCACCATCGGGTGCCGACGCGGCGGTCGGCACCCCACCCCAGGTTCTCGCCCGCCCGATGGCGGGTCTTCTTCTGTCCTTAAGGACAGCCTCCGGTGGTCGACCGGTGTCCGGAGCATCACTTCCACAGGTCGGGCTTTCCGTACGGGCATATCTCGCTGCGGTCCAGGACCAGCCGTTCGCGGCCACCCTGGAGGCCGAGGGCGGTACGGGGGACTATCGGTGGACCTCGGCGGATCTGCCCTGGGGGCTGAGCCTCGACGAGGACGGCACCCTGTCCGGGGCGCCGTTCTTCTCCGGTGAGCACCGCTTCGAGGTCGCCGTCACCGACGGCTGGCAGACCGCGTCCCGCACCGTCGTCATGACCGTGGAGCCTGCCGGCGAGGTGGCCGGGCTCTGCGACGTGGAGACCCTCCTGCCCCGCATCGAGTGCGAAGTGGTGGCGCGGTTCACCCTCGACATGGAGGGCGTCGTCTTCGGGACCTTCACCTACTACCGGGACTCCTGGGATGCCCGGACCTGGCGGACGGGCGACGACCCCTGCGGCTGGACCACCTTCGTGCAGTGTGTGGAGACGGAAGGGGAGGCCCACGTGACCGGGCTCGTCCCCGGAAGGCAGGGCCACTGGTACCTGGAGGGCGACCTGCCCGGCTACCTGGTGCTGCTGGAGGAGCTGGACACACTGAACTTCGACCTGAGCCCCCTCGGCGGTGTCTTCCCCGAGGTGGTGCTCGGGATGCCGGGCCTGAAGGTGCTCTCGCTGGACCGGCCGATCATCCCCCCGGATTCGGGCCCGGGGCATATCCCGGGCGGGCTGTCCGCCTTGACCGAGCTGGAGCGCCTCGTCGTCACGGGCTGGGGCTTCTCCGGGGAGATCCCCGACCTCTCCGCAGCGAAGGCCCTGTTGCACCTGGACCTGTCCGGGAACGAGCTCACCGGCCCCCTTCCCTCCTGGCTGGCCGGGGCCCCCGAACTCGTGACCCTCCACCTGAACGACAACCGCCTCAGCGGGACGACACCGGCCTTCGGAGGGGCCGATTCGAAGCTCGCACAGCTGGCGTTGTCCAACAACCAGCTGTCAGGGACCTTCGCCCACTGGGGCGCCCTCCCGCAGCTGACCAGCCTCGATCTCGCCGGGAACGAGTTCACCGGTCCGATCCCGGACTTCCTCCAGAACTCCCCGGGCCTGAGGTTCCTCGACCTCTCCGGCAACGGGTTCACCGGCGGGCTCCCGGACTGGATGCCCGGCCTCACCGACCTCTACCGGCTGGACCTCTCCAAAAACCGTCTGGGCGGTGAGCTCCCGGGATGGCTCGGCAACCTGACCTTCTCCGAGCTCGACGAGCTGCACCTCTCCCACAACGACTTCGAGGGTGAGATCCCCTCAGGAAGCTGGGGCGCACCGGTCCCGAAGCCTGGAGGCGGCCTGCAGCGGGCCTACGACCTCCGGCGGCTCGCCCTCGACCACAACCGGCTCAGCGGGGAGATCCCGGAGAGCCTCGGGCTGGTCACCTCCCTGGTCACGCTGTACCTCGATGACAACCAGTTGGAGGGTTCGATCCCCGCCGCCATCGGGAACCTCGACTCGATCAGCCGGGTCGACCTCTCCAACAACCGGCTGGCCGGGGTGGTGCCGGACACCTTCTCCGACGACCTCGACCGGTATCCCGGCTCGCTGTACGAGTTCGACCTCAGCGGCAACGGGTGCCTGACCTCCTCGCGGTCCCTCGCCGAGAAGCTGTACCGGGTCGACCCCGCCTGGACCGATGGATGCGCGCCTCTCGTGGTCGACCCCGAGGTGTGGATCGAGACCAGCACCTCGGGCTTGTTCAGTCCCGTGAGCATCCCGGTGTCGGGCGGGTCCCCGATGCTCTACACCTTCACGACGGACACTCCCCTCGTGCCGCACCTCGACCTGGGGGAGACGACGGGGACGATCTCCGGGTGGGTGGACCTGTCCGGGGAGTGGCGGGTCCCCATCACGGTCACCGACGGCTACCGGACCGCCACCACGGTCCTGCACCTGAGGAGCCCGGGAGCGTTCAACGCCAACTGCGACATGGCCAGCGTCAGCCCGCTCCGGACCGACTGTGAGATCGTCGTCAACCTGCTCCAGGGTCTCACCCTCGCCGACTGGTCCGATGTGCTGCTCGCCGTAGGCATCTCCTGGGATGACCGGGCGAAGCCGTGCGACTGGTACTTCATCGAGTGCGCGGAACGCGACGGCGAGACCCGCATCGTGGGCATCGTCTTCGACGGCGTCCAGTTCGACCCGTCCGCCGGAATCACCGGCGACCTCTACTGGATGCCGTACCTGGAGAAGCTGGTGATCCGGAACGCGGGCATGAGCGGAGTGATGCTCCTGACCGGGGCGTGGTTGCCGCACATCGAGCACGTCGACCTGTCCGGCAACGAGTTCACCTGGATGTCGGACACGGTCGGGTACATGAAGAGCCTCCGGGTCTTCAAGGCCGGTCTCAACCGGCTCAGCGGGGTCCTCCCGGACTCGCTGATGGACCTGCCGATCGAGGTGCTGGAGCTCTCCGGCAACATGTGCTTGACCGCATCGCCACAGCTCGCCGCCTGGCTCTCCGAGCACGACCCGGACTGGGACGACGGCTGCCCGTCTGACTGAATCAGGGTGGACGGTCCCGGGCCGGCGACGCCGCGGGGTCCCGCGCGGTCGGGTCATATGGCCCTGCCTCCGAACGGCTCCGTGCCGCATGGTGGAGGTGACGAGAGACCTCCGTGTGAGCCGCATCCACGTCACCGGCCCCAAGGGCATCCCGATCCTCCTGGTCACGATGGTGGCTGCCTGCGGTGTGGCCGCCCCGCCGGCGTCCACGACGACCACGGCCCCCACCGCCTCGTGCACCACCACATCCACCGTCCCGACCACCTCCACCATCCCGCCGGCCACCACGACGAGTGTCCCGGTCACGAGCACGACCGCGGCACCGACGACCACCACCACCCGGCCGCCCACGACCGCCACGACTCCGGTCGCACCAGCGGCGGTGGTCA
>QGUS01000236.1 GCA_003242515.1 Actinomycetota bacterium | reverse complement strand
TTCTCGCCTACACTGTTGCTGCTGTTGTTCTTCCTATTTGTGTTTTTTTTTTCTTAGTTGCCGCACCCCCCGAGCTCCACAGCAGCCTGGTCGTCGGCGGCGTCAGGTTCATAAAAGTCTTCCGCTCTGAGACGGTCGGTGGTCGGACCGCCACTGGCGACGTGGCCGAGTGGTTAGGCACGGGTCTGCAAAACCCGGTACACCGGTTCGATTCCGGTCGTCGCCTCTTCCAGATCGAGGGCCCTTAGCTCAGTCCGGCTAGAGCGCTTGCCCGACACGCAAGAGGTCAGTGGTTCAAGTCCACTAGGGCCCACCGAAGAGAACCCCCGCAAGTGCGGGGGTTCTCCCTTTTCCGGGGTCGGGGATTGGATCAGCACGGAGTTTGCGGAAGACTTCTGATCGTATATTTTCGTATTGACTCACGGCGGGGCCACAGGCAATATCGATCCGGAGGTAGACGATGGCAATGTCAAAAGAACACAAGGAAGCCCTCGCTGAAGGGCGTCGTCAGGCCCGGGCGATCAAGGCATATTTGTCGGCCCTACGGTCACGCCGTCCGGGTCGTCCGGTGACCAGGGAGTCGCTGCAGGCCCGTCTCGCCAGGATCAATGACCAGCTGGCATCGACCACGGATCCGCTCGAATCGGTGACCCTCACCCAGGCCAAGCTGGACCTCGAGGCGCAGATCGCCCGCATCGGCGAGTCGGAGAACCTCGCCGAGCTGGAGGCCGGTTTCATCCAGTACGCAAAGGAATACTCGGAGCGCAAGGGCATCTCCTACACGGCCTGGCGCCAGGTGGGCGTGCCGGCGGCAGTGCTCCGCAAGGCGGGAATCAAGGAGACCCGGCGCCGCTAATCCCAACCCAACTCGGCGAGCCGGTGGTCATCGATGCCGAGGTGATGGGCCAGCTCGTGCAGCACGGTCTTTCGGATCTCCGCGCGTAGCTCGTCCGGAGGCAATCCGAGCCGAAGGTGCGGGCCCCGGAAGATCACGATTCTGTCGGGCATCACACCGAAATAGTCGACGCGTTCGTGCAACGAGACGCCGTCGTACAGGCCCAGCAACTCGGGATCCCCGTCCTCGGGTTCCTCTTCGACGATGACGATCAGGTTGTCGATCTTCTCCAGGACCCAGGCGGGCAGCTCCTCGAGGGTCTGATCGACCACTGCCTCGAACTCGGAGAGATCCATGCCGGGCCGCATTCTGCCAGGTGGGACTCCCGTCCAGGTTGCGGTATCCTGGGCCACCCAGGGCGGTTAGCTCAGTCCGGCTAGAGCGCTCGCCTCACACGCGAGAGGTCACTGGTTCAAGTCCAGTACCGCCCACAGATGCCGGGCACACCATCTGCCGGCGAGCCCGGGCTCGCCAGGAAGCTCGGCGTTTCCGATGCCGTGATCATCGGGCTCGGCTCGATGATCGGCGCAGGCATCTTCACTGTGCCGGCCACGGCGGCCGCCGCCGCCGGCTCCGGGCTCCTCATCGCACTCGCACTCGCCGCCGTCGTCGCCTACGCCAACGCCACCTCGTCGGCACAGCTGGCGGCGCAGTTCCCCGAGTCCGGCGGGACCTATGTGTGCGCCGGCCGGATGATCGGACCCTTCTGGGGCTATCTCGCCGGTTGGGCCTTCGTGGCCGGGAAGGTCGCCAGCCTGGCCGCCATGGCCCTCACCGTCGGCGCCTACCTCGCCCCGGGCCGGGAGCGCCCGGTCGGCCTCGCCGCGGTGGCCGTGGTGGCCACGGTGGACCACTTCGGGGTGGAGAAGACGGCGCGGGCCACCCGCGCCGTCGTGTTCGTGGTGATCGCGGTACTGGCCACCGTGGTGGCGGTCGGGCTCGCCTCCGGCGGAGCCGACGCCTCCCGTCTCGCCGTGAGCACCACCGTCCCCGGCGTCCTCCAGGCCGCGGGCCTGTGGTTCTTCGCCTTCGCCGGCTACGCCCGCATCGCCACGCTGGGTGAGGAGGTGGTCGACCCGGCACGGGTCATCCCCACGGCGATCCCGCTGGCTCTGGGCCTCACCCTGCTCGTCTACCTGGTCGTCTCGGCCTCGGCGCTCGCCGTCCTCGGCCCGAAGGCCCTGGCGTCCAGCGGAGCGCCGCTGGCCGCCGTGGCGGCCCCCGCCGGGGGATGGGCGGAGGCCCTGGTGCGGGCCGGCGCGGGTCTCGCCGCGTTCGGCGTGCTGGTCTCCCTGCTCGCGGGCGTGAGCCGGACCGTCTTCGCCATGGCCCGGGACGGCCACCTGCCCCGTGCGCTGTCCCGGGTCCACCCCGACCACAGGACGCCGCACCTGGCGGGGGCGGTGACCGCACTCCTGGTGGCGGCCCTGGTGATGGCCAGGGACCTGGCGCTCTCCATCTCCTTCAGCGCCTTCAACGTCCTCGTCTACTACGGCCTCGCCAACCTCTCCGCGCACCGGCAGACGGAGCGTCGCTGGCCGCGGTGGCTACAGGTGGTCGGTCTGCTCGGCTGCGCGGCGCTGGCGGCGTCGCTCCCGCCCGTGACGGTGGCGTGGGGAGCGGCGACCCTTGCGGCCGGGGCGGTCGTGTGGTGGCTACGCCACCGGACGGCTTGAGGCAGCCTTCCGCCGGGACCGCCCGCGGGCGAGGTGGTGGCTGAGCGGCTCCCAGATCTCCGGTCGGGCCAGCTCGCGCTTCATGGCGATCAGCGTCCGCATGAAGGTGGGGACGGACCGGTTCGGGTCCATGGGGTTGGGCCGGGCCACGCTCTGCACCGACGGGGGCGGGAACAGGGTGACGATGTCGCAGTGCGGCCAGGCGTCCCGGATCATGTCCAGTTCCTCCGACAGCGAGCGGCTGCTGACCCGGTCGAACATCTTCTCGTGGAAGCGGGCCCGCCGGCGGAGAGCCGCCGAGGCGAGCGGGGCGACCACGACGACGAGGTCGAGGGGACCGGGGGAGCCGAGCACGAGGTCGGCGTGGGTGCCCGAAGCGACGCCCCCGTCCACATAGAGCCCGTCGCCGATGCGGTAGGGCCGGAAGAGCAGGGGGATGGCAGAGGAGGCGGCCACCGCGTCGGCGACCGCCACGTCCGGGGCGGTCTCGGTGCCGAACGCGACCCGGGTCTGCGTGGTGATGTCGTGGGCCACGATCGCCGTGGGGCGGGTCGGCCAGGAGTCGGCGGCCTCGGGGCCGATCTGGGAGACGACCCAGTCGGCCAGCCCCCGGGCGTGATAGGGCGCCGGGGCGCCCATGAAGAGGTTGAGGCCCGGGCGGCGGACGCCGGGGAGGACGCCGTGCCGTACCCAGGGGACGATCCCGGTGCCCGGACCCTTGCTGAACACGTGGTTGCGGATCCGCTCGGTGACGTCCTCGCGGTCGTCCTGCGGGCCGACCAGGGAGTCGAGCTCGAGGGCGT
>QGUS01000235.1 GCA_003242515.1 Actinomycetota bacterium | reverse complement strand
CTGGGCCCCCGTTCCGACGGCCTCTACCTGGGGGCCACCGGGGCTTACCGCTCGACGCCTGCCACCCACTGGGTCTTCTCCCCCACGGCGGGCTTCGAGCTCTCCCGCTCGGTGATCCCGGCCGACGCCGTCGAGAAGGTGTCCGACATCGAGGGGGTCGAAACCGTGGGCCGGCTGTCGTCGTTCAGCACGCCGGCCACCTCCGACGGTGAGGAGCTCCAGGTGAGCCTCCTCGGCGCCGACGACGACACGATGCCGACGGCCCTGGTCGACGGACGGATGCCCGAGCCGGGCGCCTTCGAGGTCGTGGTCGACCGGCAGGTGCTCCGCAGGGGCATCGACATCGGCTCCGTGATCAACCTCAACGACGGGCCCGACTTCGAGGTCGTGGGTGTCGTGGAGGACGCCGGGTTCGGCTTCGTCACCGCCTGGACCCACCACGATGCCTTCGAGGAAGCACGCCGGGAGGTGCGACCCGAGATGGCTGCGATGGCCGGAACGACCCAGGCGCTCGGCGTGTCGGGATCGTTCGACCCGGCGACCCTTGAGCAGGCCACCGGGCTCGCGGTGGCGACGCCCGAGGAGGCGATCGACTCCATCCCCGGGACGGCGCAGCAGAAGAGCACGCTGTCCGGGATCGTCTACACGACCTTCGCCGTGGCGGCGGTGGTCGTGGGCCTCTTCTTCGCACTCGTCACGCTGGAGAAGCGGAACGAGTACGCGGTGCTCAAGGCGATCGGCATGCCCAACCGCACGCTGGTGGGGGCGCTGATCGTCCAGGCGCTCGTGGCCTCGGCGATCGGCTACCTGTTCGGACTGGTCCTGGCCCGCGCCGTCGGCGCCGTGCTGCCGGCCTCCGTGCCCGCACTCTTCTTGAACGACACCGCAATCACGCTGCTCGGCACCACCCTGTTCATGGGGGCGCTGGGAGCCATCTTCAGTTTCCGCCGGGTCACGCGGATCGACCCGGCCAACGCCCTTGGAGGACCGGCATGACCAAAGCACTCGTAGTCGAAGGACTCACCAAGATCTACGGCGAAGGCCACACGGCCGTCACCGCCGTGAAGGACGCCACCCTGGAGCTGGCGGACAACGAGTTCGTCTCGCTGCTCGGCCCCTCGGGGTCGGGGAAGACCACGCTGATCTCGATGATCGGCGCCCTGCTCACGCCCACCGACGGGGCCATCAGGATCGGTGGCGAGGACATCTCCGGCATGTCGAAGAAGGAGCAGACCCGTTTCCGGGCCAACCGGATCGGGTTCGTGTTCCAGTCCTTCAACCTGGTCCCCTTCCTCACGGCGCGGGAGAACCTCACAGTCATGGGCAGGGTCTCCGACCTCCCGAAGAAGGAGATCGAGGAGCGGGCCGACCAGCTCCTCGAGGAGCTGGGTCTCGCCGACCGCCGGGACAACCTCCCCGAGCAGCTCTCCGGCGGCGAGCGTCAGCGCGTGGCCATCGGCCGGGCCCTGGTCACCGACCCCGACCTGATCCTCGTCGACGAGCCCACCGCCAGCCTGGACACCGAGATGGGCACCCAGGTGGTGAAGATGCTCGCCAAGGAGATCAAGGAGCGGAAGAAGGCCGGGATCATGGTCACCCACGACCTCCGGATGGTCGACTACACAGACCGGACCCTGGAGATCCTGGACGGCCGCCTCCGCTGAGGTTGGGCCCCGTGACCCACTTCGGCAGCGGCCGTATGCTGCCGATATAGGTCAGTAGTGCAACTCCCACTTCTCTCGATCCGGCGCTGGCAGGTCGCGGGTCCGCTGGCTTTCGTCCTCGCGTTCCTCGCCGCCTTCCTCGCGGCCCGTCCGGAGCACGCCGACTCGTTCGGCCCGGCCGGCATGCTGGCGGGCTACGCGGCGGCCGGGTCGATCATGTGGGCGCGTTCGGTCGACCTCGCCCCCAGGGAGCGGCGCGCCTGGCGCCTGATGGCGGTGGGATGCCTGATGGTGGCCGTCGGGGTGCTGGTCACCGCGGTGCTGGTGCTCACCGGCCAGCCGATCCCCGCGTTCGGCCCGACCGACGTCTTCTTCATCCTCACCTACACGGCCCTGGTGTCCTCGATCGTGATGCTCGCCCGGGCGGAAGCGGTGGGCCGCGACTGGGTGGTGACCATCCTCGACGCCCTGATCGCCGGCATCGCCCTGGTCGGGCTGGTCTGGTTGAACCTGCGATCGGAGCTGATCGACATCTTCAAGGCGACACCGGGACGGGAGCTGATGGTGGCGATCACCTACCCGATCATCGACATCATCGCCGTGATCGCCCTCTTGATCATGGTGCTGCGCCGCAGCAACTTCCGCCTCGACCCGCGGATGGTGTTCGTGGCGTGCACGCTCGGCTTCCAGTTCCTCGCCGACGTCCACTACCTGAAGGGGGGCCTCGGCAACACCTTCCAGGCGACCGAGCCCGCCTACCCGCTGCTCCTGCTCTCGGCGGCGGGAGCGCTCCTCGCCGCGGCGATCGTCGACCGCACACCCATGCTGCGGGAGTACCCGGAGCGCTCCACGCCGCTGCTGCTCATCCTCTGGCCGTACCTCCTGGTGGTGGCGCTGGTGGTGAACCACATCGTCACCTACGCCGAGATCACCGGCGGCCGCTCCTTCGCACTCGACTCCCTGCTCGTGATCATGATCCTCGGCCTGGTGCGCCAGTTGATCGTGGTCGCCGGCCAGCGGAGGCTCGTCGACACGCAACGGTCGGAACTGGTCGCATCGGTGAGCCACGAGCTCCGGACGCCCCTCACGGCGATCGTCGGATATCTGACCCTTCTCGACCAGGAGGGCGACCACCTCCCCGATGACGTCCAGAAGGAGATGCTCGCCGACGCCACCGAGCAGTCCCGCCACATGGCGCGTCTCGTCGCCGACCTGATGCTCCTCGCCCGCGGCTCCGACCGCCGGGTGCCGCTCGAGGTGAAGGACACCACCGTGTCGCAGCTCGTCCGGGAGGCGCTCGCCGAGGTCCCGGAGATCGAGGTGACGACGGAGATCGCCGACGACTCGGTCATCAAGGTGGACCGTGACCGGATGCGACAGGCCCTCGCCAACATGCTCACCAACGCCCACAAGTACGGCGGTGGCAGGATCCTCCTTCGCACCTCCGTTCGACACGAGCGGACGCTGGTCATCGAGGTGCACGACAACGGCCCGGGGGTGCCCACCAAGTACGAGCGGACGATCTGGGAGCGCTTCGAGCGGGGCGCCAAGCGGCTCGACTCGACCACGCCGGGCATGGGCATCGGCCTCGCCATCCTCAGGGCTGTGGCGGAGTCCCACGGCGGGACGGCCGCCTACCGGCGATCGGAGTTGCTCGGCGGTGCCTGCTTCACGGTCCGGGTCCCCGGCTGTGTGGTCGCCCGTCCGGTGCGGCTCGGCCAGGCGCAGCGC
>QGUS01000234.1 GCA_003242515.1 Actinomycetota bacterium | reverse complement strand
GCATCGGTGGCTTTATTCCGTCGGTTACCGTTGCCCGGGAAGTGTCCGTTGCGCCCGAGGCCGCCGAGGCCCGCAAGGCGCTCGCCGAGCTGGCCGCCGAGGAGGAGGCCATCAGACGCGAGGAGGAGGCCGCGGTCCTCGCCGAGGCGGAGGCCAAGGCCCGCCGGGACGAGGAGCTGGCGCCGTGACCTGGGACACTGTCGCCGACGTCCTGGCCGCCGTCTGCTTCCTGCTCGGCTCGGTCTTCACGCTGATCGCAGGGATCGGCGTGCTCCGCTTCCCCGACCTCCTGTCCCGGATCCATGCGGGCGCCAAGCCCCAGGTGGTCGGCGTGATCCTGGCGCTGATCGGACTGGCCCTGCGGCTGCGCTCGGCCGCGGTCACCGCGACCCTGATCCTGGTGGGGCTGTTCCAGTTGATCACGGCACCGGTGTCGGCCACCTTCGTGGCCCGGGCCGCCTACCGCACGGGGAAGATCGACCCGGACCAGATGGCCGTCGACGAGCTCACCGAGGACCTCGCCCGGGCGGCGGAGGCGAACGGCGACGGCGACAGCTCAGGGTCGTAGCCCCGACAGGAAGGCCGCCGGGTCCTCCCCACGCTCCAGCACCTCGACCAGGGCCGAGCCGACGATCACCCCATCGGCATGACGCCCGATCTCGGCGACCTGCTCCCGCGACCTGACGCCGAACCCGGCGCAGACGGGCAGGTCGGAAGCCGCCTTCACCATGCCGAGGTAACCGGCGAGGTCGGCGGCGAGGGCACCTGAGCCCGTGGTGCCGGTCCGGGTCACCGCATAGACGAACCCGGAGCTGGCCGCGGCGAGGGTGCGGACCCGCTCCGCCCGCGTGGCAGGGGTCACCAGCTGGACCAGGGCCAGCCCGTTCCGCTCCAGTGCGGAGCGCAGCGGCTCCGACTCCTCGAGCGGCAGGTCGGGGACGATGAACCCCGCCACCCCCGCGAGTGCGGCCTCGTCGGCGAGCCGCTCGTAACCGTGGACGAGCAGCGGGTTCAGATAGCTCATCAGCAGCACCGGGGCTCCGGGCCCGGTGGCCCGCTCCCGCAGCCGGGCCAGGATCCAGCGCAGGCTCACACCCTTCGAGATGGCGGCGTGGCTGGCCCGCTGGATGGTCACGCCGTCGGCCATCGGGTCGGAGAACGGCACCCCGACCTCCACCACGTCGGCGGCCGATGCCACGGCGTCGAGGTCGGCGAGGAAGCGGTCGGGGTCGGGGTGGCCGGCGGTCAGATAGGCCACCACCGCGGGACCTTCGCTTCCCTCGATGGCCTGCTGGATCGCCTGCCTGGGCTCGATCATGGCCGGCCTCCCAGGGCGGTGAGGATGGGCATGTCCTTGTCCCCGCGACCGGAGAGGCCGACCAGGACGCGGGCCCCCGGGTTCTCCCGCGCCCACCGCCGCGCTCCGGCCAGGGCGTGGGCGCTCTCCAGCGCCGGGAGGATCCCCTCCGCCCTGCAGCACCGGTCGAGGGCGTCCAGGGCCTCGTCGTCGGAGACGGCGAAGTAGGTGACCCTGCCGATGTCGGCGAGGAAGGCGTGCTCGGGACCGACACCCGGGTAGTCGAGACCTGCCGAGACGGAGTGGGTCTCCTGGATCTGCCCGTCGTCGTCGTAGAGCAGCCTGGAATAGGTGCCGTGGAGCACGCCGGGCCGGCCCCGGGAGACGGTGGCGGCGTGCTCGCCGAGACCCTCACCCCGGCCACCTGCCTCGACCCCGAAGATCTCGACCGTCGGAGCGTCGAGGAAGCCGTGGAACAGACCGATGGCGTTCGAGCCGCCGCCCACGCAGGCGAACACCGCGTCGGGCAGGCCGACCGTGCCTTCCATCTGGGCGCGCGCCTCCCTGCCGATCACGGCCTGAAGCTCCCGCACCAGGTAGGGGTAAGGGTGGGGGCCGATCGCGGACCCGATCATGTAGTAGGTCCCCTCCGGGTCGCTGACCCAGTCGCGGATCGCCTCGTCGATGGCGGCCCGCAGCGTCTGGTCACCGGTCTCGACCGCCACCACCTCGGCCCCGAGGCGGCGCATCCGGTCGACGTTGGGCGCCTGCCGTTGCACGTCCACGGCGCCCATGTAGACGGTGCACGGGACTCCGACCCGGGCGCAGGCGGCGGCCGCGGCCACGCCGTGCTGACCGGCGCCGGTCTCGGCCACGACCCGCCTGGCGCCGAGCTCGCGGGCGAGGAGCGCCTGGCCGATGGCGTTGTTGATCTTGTGTGCTCCGGTGTGGGCCAGGTCCTCCCGCTTCAGGTAGAGCTCGACGCCCCACTCCGCCCCGAGGGTGCGGGCGCGGGTCAGGGCGGTGGGGCGGCCCACCCAGTCGACCAGCTCGGCGCTGAGCAGGTGGCCGAACCGCTCCGAATGGAACACGTCCCGGATCCCGTCCTCCAGGCGGGTCAGCGCCGCCATCAGCGTCTCGGGCACGAACCGGCCGCCATACGGGCCGAACCGGCCGGCCTCGTCGGGGAGGAGCCCGGCGAGGAGGTCTTCCAGTGTCGCTCTATCGGTGATCATTCGTCCTCCCGTCGATCGCTCCGGCGGCAGCGCGCGCCGCGGAGACGAAAGCTGTGATGCGCGCCGGGTCCTTCCGGCCCGGGGCCGACTCGACCCCGCTGGACACGTCGACGCCCCAGGGACGGACCCGGGTGATGGCGTCGGCGACGTTGTACGGGTCCAGGCCGCCGGCGAGCACGACCCGGGCCCGTCGCGCCACGGCCCGGGCCTCCTCCCAGTCGGCCATGGCTCCGATCCCGCTGGCGGGTCCTTCGAAGAGGAGTCTCGCGGGCGGCGCCGTCCACACCTCCCGGACGGACCGGTAGACGGGGAGGGTGTCGACGCCGTCGGGAAGGTCGATGCCGGACAGGGCGTCGGCGTCCGCCTGGACCAGGTCGGGCCGGAGGGCATCGATGACCCCGGCCAGGGTGCCCGGGTCGGGCCTCCGGAACACCGCCACCTTGAGCACTCCCGCCGGCAGACGGTCGGCCAGCGCCCGGGCGTCGGGCACCGACACCTGTCTGGGGGACTCGGCGAAGACGAACCCGACCGCGTCCGCCCCGGCGGCCACGGCGGCGTCCAGCACCCCGGGGTCGGTGATGCCGCAGATCTTCACGAACACGCCACCACCTCCCGTCCTGCCGAGACGAGGTCCGCCACTGCCGCGCGGGGATCGCCGGAGTCCATGAGGGCGGTCCCGACCAGCGCCAGCCTGTAGCCGGCCGAAGCAACCGCAGCGGCGTCCTCAGGTCCTTCGATGCCGCTCTCGGCCACCGCCGGCGCCCAGTCGGGGACGAAGGGACGGAGGCGGAGCAGCCTGCCGGGATCGACCTCCAGCGTGGACAGGTCCCGGCAGTTGACGCCGATGAACACCGACTCCGCCGGAGCGAGAG
>QGUS01000015.1 GCA_003242515.1 Actinomycetota bacterium | reverse complement strand
GTGGAGGAGCTTGAGGAGCTGCTCGCCGGCGAGTCCGCCACCGTCTGAATCCGACGCCACGGAGCGCGGTTAACCTCACGATCACTAGGGGCTAAGAAGGGGACGACTCACACGTGACCTCTCGAAAAACGGGGCTGGGACGCGGACTGGAAGCCTTGATTCCAACCAACGGCGACGCATCGCCGGGTCTGGCAGGGCAGACTTCGGACGGAGACAGCTCCATGTTCAACCTGATCAATCCCGACGGCACCGTCCGTGACCGCCTCCCCGTGACCCTCGAGGAGATGAAGCGCCTCTACGCCGACATGGTCGAGGCGCGTGTCTACGACGACAAGTCCATCGCCATGCAGCGGCAGGGCCGTCTCGCCACCTACGCCCCGTTCCGCGGCCAGGAGGCCGCCCAGATCGGCGCCGCGGCCGCCCTGCAGGCCGGCGACTGGGTGGCCGGCACCTACCGCGACGCCGCCCTGAACTGGAAGGCCGGGTACCCCTGGCGGCTGCTCATCCTCGGCCGCACCGGCGACGAGCGCGGCGGCCAGCTGCCCGAAGGCGTCAACGTCCTGCCCCCGTCCATCACCGTGGGTGGCCACATGATCCACGCGGTCGGCCTGGCTTGGGCCGAGAAGCTGAAGGGCACCGACCGGATCGCCCTCACCTCCTTCGGCGACGGCGCCACCTCCGAGGGCGACTTCCACGAGGCCATGAACTTCGCCGCCGTCTACGAGACCCCCACGATCTTCCTTTGCCAGAACAACGGCTGGGCGATCTCGTACCCGGTGGAGGAGCAGACCCGGTCGGAGACGATCGCCGACAAGGCCGTCGCCTACGGAATGCCCGGCATCCGGGTCGACGGCAACGACGTCGTGGCGGTGCTGGTGGCCGTGCGCGAGGCCGCCGACCGGGCCCGACGCGGCCTCGGCCCGACGCTGATCGAGGCGGTGACCTACCGCATGGGACCGCACACCACGGCAGACGACCCCGGCCGCTACCGCGACGAGGCGCAGGTCGCCGAGTGGGAGCGGCTCGACCCGCTGGTCCGGGTCCGCAAGCTGCTGGAGCGTTCCGGCGCATGGAGCCAGGGCTGGCAGGACGACCTGGAACGGGAGGCCTCCAGCCGGATCGAGGAGGCGGTGGCATGGGCCGAGTCCGTGCCCCCTCCGGAGCCCGCCGACATGTTCGCCAGGATGTTCGCCGAGATGACCCCGAACCTCCGGGAGCAGGCGAGGGAGATCCATGGCTGAGCTGAACATCGCCCAGGCGATCAACTCGGCGCTCGACACGGCTCTGGCAGCCGACGAGCGCGTCGTGATCCTCGGTGAGGACGTGGGTCGTACCGGCGGCGTCTTCCGGGTCACCGACGGCCTCCGCCAGAAGTACGGGGCCGACCGGGTGGTGGACACCCCGGTCGCCGAGTCCGGGATCATCGGCGCCGCATTCGGCCTCGCCATCGCCGGCATGCGGCCCATCGCCGAGATCCAGTTCCTCGGGTTCAGCTACCCGGCCTACGACCAGATCGTCAACCACGTCGCCCGGATCCGGAACCGGTCCAACCACCGGTTCACGGCCCCCATGGTCATCCGCATCCCCTTCGGGGGCGGCATCGGCGCCGCGGAGCACCACTCCGAGTCGACCGAGGCCATCTACGTGCACACGCCCGGCATCAAGGTGGTCGTCCCCTCGACGCCGCGTGACGCCCGGGGGCTGCTGCTCGCGGCCGTCGAGGACCCCGACCCGGTGATCTTCCTCGAGCCGATCCGGCTCTACCGGGCGGTCAAGGAAGAGGTCCCCGACATCTACTACAAGGTCGACATCGGGCCACTGCGCGTCGAGCGCGAGGGCACCGACATCACGCTCATCTCCTGGGGCGCCATGATGCGCGAGACCCGCCAGGCCGCCAAAAAGCTGACCGAGGAGGGCGTCTCCGTCGAGGTCCTCGACCTGCGCACCCTGTCGCCGCTCGACCGGGACGGGATCGTCGCCAGCGTCGAGAAGACCGGCCGTGCGGTCGTCGTGCACGAGGCCCCGTACACCGCGGGTGTCGGAGCGGAGATCGCCGCCACCATCCAGGAGCGGGCGTTGTACTCGTTGAAGACCCCGGTCCGGCGGGTGACGGGGTGGGACACCATCTTCCCCCTCAAGCGCTCCGAGCACCACTACCTTCCTTCCGTGGAGCGCATCGTCGCCGCCGCCGAGAGTGCACTGGAGGACTAGTGGCCCGAGAGTTCAGACTCCCCGACATCGGCGAAGGCCTCACCGAGGCCGAGATCGTCCGCTGGCTCGTCCCGGTCGGCGGCTTCGTCGAACAGGACCAGCCCGTGGTGGAGGTGGAGACCGACAAGGCGGTGGTCGAGATCCCGTCGCCGTATGCGGGCGTCGTCCTCGCCCACGGTGGGGCCGAGGGCGAGACCATCGCAGTCGGCTCCGTCCTGGTCGTGATCGGCGAGCCGGGGGAGACTCCGGACGAGGGAGGCGACACCGCCCCTGCGGCTGAGGATGCCCTGGCCGACGACGCGCCGGGCACCGGCTCTCCGTTCGCCGAGACCCCGGCCGCCCCGGTCGCCGAGCCCGCTCCCGCGGCCGCCCCCTCCGAGCCCGCACCGATCGTCGGCACGCTCATGGAGGAGCCCGAGGTCCTCACCCCGCCGTCGGCGCCGGCGGCCCCGTCGGGCCGGGGCGTGAAGGCCCTGCCCGTGGTCCGCAAACTCGCCCGCGACCACGGCATCGACATCGACACCATCCAGGGCACCGGGCCCGGTGGCCGCGTCACCCGCGAGGACGTGGAGCGGGCCATCGCCGCCCGCCAGGCCGCGCCGGTCGCCGCACAGGCCGCTCCTGCAGCGGAGGCGTTCGCCCCGGCCCCCTCCGTACCGGCCGCGTCCGCCCCTGCCGCTGCCGGGCCGCGCAGCCAGTACCGGCCGGGCCGCCAGCAGATGACCCGCCTCCGGCGGACGATCGCAGCCAACATGTCCCGGAGCTGGGCGGAGATCCCGCACGTCACCACCTTCGAGGAGGTGGACGCCACCCGTCTGCTCGAGGTGCGCGAGGCGCTGGGCCGCCGGCACGGGGTCAAGATCTCGGTCGAGGCCCTGGTCATCAAGGCCGTGGTGCCGGCGTTGCAGGCGTTCCCGGAGTTCAACGCCACCATCGACGGCGACGACCTCGTGGTCCACGAGCGGTTCGACATCGGCATCGCTGTGGACACCCCGGAGGGCCTGATGGTCGCCGTGGTCAGGGACGCGGCGGGAAAGGGCGTCCTCGACCTGGCCGCCGAGGTTCGCCGCCTCGGCGAGGGGGCGCGCAACCGTACCCTCGGGGTCGACGAGCTCACCGGGCAGACCTTCACCGTCTCCAACATCGGGGCGGTGGGTGGCGGCCACGGCACGCCGATCGTCCCCTACGGGACCACCGCAATCCTCTCCGTGGGCATGGCCCGGCCGAAGCCGGTGGTGTCCGACGACGACCTCGTGATCGCCCCGGTGATGCCCCTGTCCCTGTCCTATGACCACCGGGTCATCGACGGCGCACAGGGCCGGCGGTTCATCGCCCTCGTCATCGAGAACCTCGAAGAGCCCGCGCTGTTCCTGACGTCATGACGACCGGGTACCGCCGCCTCTACCGCTCCCGGGACGACCGGATGATCGCGGGTGTGTGCGGCGGGATCGCGGAGTACTTCGGGCTGGACCCGACGCTGGTGCGGATCGGGTACGTGCTGCTCAGCGCCTTCAGCGTGGCCTTCCCGGGGATCCTCGCCTACATCGTGATGGCGATCATCGTCCCGGAGCGGCCCCGGGGCTCCTGAAGAGCCTCATCGGTCCGACAGGGGCGGGGTTAGTCTCCGCCCATGCCCGAGGACGCAGCCAGGAACGAAGCCCCCGAGAAGGAGAAGGAGGAAGGCCGCGAGCTCACGGAGCAGGAGGCCTCCAGGAAGCTCACCGGCACCTTCGGCCGGAAGAAGCTCGCGTACACCGCCCGCGCCGCCACCCAGGTCTTCGAGGTGGACGGCAAGAAGGTCTCGTACTTCTACGTCGACTACGTAGCCGACGGCGCCGACCCCGCCGAGCGCCCGATCCTCTTCTGCTTCAACGGAGGCCCCGGCTCGTCGACGGTCTGGCTCAACCTCGGGCTGTTCGGCCCCAAGCGGATGCAGTTCGACGACGAGGGCTTCAAGGTCGGGATGCAGGGCCGACTCGTCGACAACCCCTACTCGATCCTCGACGTCTGCGACGTGGTCTGCATCGACGCCATGGGCACGGGGCTCTCCCGCGCCGGGAAGGAGGAGGACCAGAAGGCCTTCTATCACTTCCGCAAGGACATCGAGGCGTTCGCCGCGTTCATCGTCAGGTACCTGAACCGCAACGGCCGCTGGGCTTCGCCCAAGTACCTGGCGGGGGAGAGCTACGGCACCCTGCGCGCCGCCGGCCTCGCCCGTGAGCTGTTCGACCGCTACGACGTCGAGTTCAACGGGATCATGCTGATCTCGGCCGTCCTCAACTACCAGACGGTGAAGTCGGACTACGCCTGGAAGCTGTTCCCGCCGGGCAACGACCTGCCCTACATGCTCTACCTGCCGACCTACGCCGCCACCGCCTGGTACCACGAGCGGCTCCCGAAGAAGCTCCAGGACCGGAAGCTCGCCGACTTCCTGGAGGAGGTCGAGGAGTTCGCCATGGGCGAGTACTGGACCGCCCTGGCGAAGGGCGACAACCTGCCCCACAAGGAGCGTCAGAGGGTCCTGAAGCGGTACGCCGCCTACACCGGGCTCAGCGAGGAGTACGTCGACTTCTACGACCTGCGGGTCAACATCCTCCGCTTCTGCAAGGAGCTGCTCCGGGACCGGAAGCGCACGGTTGGCCGCATCGACTCCCGGTTCACCGGCATCGACCGGGTTCCGGCCGGCGACGGGATCGAGTCCGACCCGAGCCTGGACGCCACCGGCGGGGTCGCCGCCTCGGCTCTCAACCACTTCCTGCGGGTGGAACTGGGGTTCGACACCGAAGAGATCTACGAGATCATGTCCGCCGAGGTCCTGCAGAACTGGGACTACGAGGACTTCAAGAACCAGTACGTGGACACTTCCGAGGCATTGCGCGAGGTGATGTCACGCTCGCCGGGGACCAAGGTTTGGGTGGCCAACGGCTACTACGACCTGGCGACCCCGTACTTCGCCACCGAGTACACCTTCAGCCACATGGGGCTCGACCCCGAGGTGCGGCCCAACGTGACCATGGAGTACTACGAGGCGGGCCACATGATGTACATCCACCTCGAGTCGCTGAGGCGGATGGCGGGGCACCTCCGCGACTTCGTGAAGGCGACCTCCTAGGCGGTCTCGACCCGCACGGTGGCCAGCTCCGGACGAAGTTGGCCCGGCCAGTCCCGGTCCAAGGTGACCTGGGCCCCGGCGCGGCTCGCCTCGAGGGCCTCGAAGTCGAGCGTGGCGATCGCCCACCCGCCGTCGCCCGAGGTGTCCAGCAGTCCGTCGGCGGGCCAGCCGGTGTCCATGGGGGAGTGGATGGCGGGGACCCCGGTGCTCACATCGAGCCAGGGGGTCCAGGGTGCGGTTCCCGCGGTCACCGACCGGGCGACGAAACAGCGGTTCTCCAGGGCCCGGGCCATGCAGCCGACCTGCACCCGGCCCGCCCCCGCCGGGGTGTCGGTGGCGCTGGGGACTAGGATCAGCCTCGCCCCGGCCTCGCACTGGGACCGCACCGGCAGCGGGAACTCGACGTCGTAACAGACGGAGACGCCGACCCGGGCTCCGTCGAGGTCGAACACCTTGAGCTCGTCGCCCGGGTCGATCACGCCGGCGGTCTTCTCCCATCCGGTCAGCTGGAGCTTGTCCTGCCACAGGTGGTCCCCAGTGGGGGTGAAGAGATCGGCACGGTTTCGGTACCGGCCGCCTCCCGTGGCGACCACGAAGGTCCCCGCCAGGACCCAGGTGCCGGTCTCCCGGGAGATGCCGGAGAAGAGGTCGATCCAGTCGCCGCGCCGCGGCTGCACCCACTCGAGGGCGGCGACGACGTCACCGGCGACGTCGTCGGGTGCGATCCCGGAGAGGACCATGGAGAGGTACTCGGGGAGCACCACCACGCGGGCGCCGGCGGAGACCGCCTCGCCGATGCGCCGCCTCGCCGACCGGGCGAGGTCGTCGAAGCTGCCGGGCCGCTCCACCGGCCATGACGCCGCGGCGACGGTGAGCCTCACGGCGCCGGCTCCAGGGCGCGGAGCCAGAAGGTGAGGGGATGGGTGACGTTGCCCACGCCCACCTCGTTCCACTCCAGCCACATGGTCATCCCGGGCTGGCGGACGTAACCGCGCCCGGACCAGAACGCGTCGTTGTCCCGGTGACCCTCCGGCCGGCGGGGGTCGTCCGGGTCGCGGTCGACCGCGGCGAACGCGGTCATCGCGAAGCCCCCGAGCTCCCTGGCATGGGCCTCCCGGTGGTCGAAGAAGGCGTGCCCGACCCCGCGGCCCCGGTACTCGCGGAGCAGGACCGACTCGCCGAAGTAGAAGACCCCGGCCGGGTCGATGCCGCGCTCGGTGAAGGGCCTGCGCACCTCAGCGGAGTCGTCGGCGAGGGGGATGCCGGTCGCGGCGCCCACCACCCGGTCGCCGTCGAAGACGAGGACGAACACCGAACGAGGCGACGACGCATAGGCGCCGAGGTACTCCCGCTCGTAGCCCATGTCGCCGTCGTAGAGGTACGGCCAGTCCCGGAAGACCTTGATGCGGAGGCGCGCCACGTCCTCGAGATGCGGCCGCACCTCGGGCCCGACGAGCCTGCGGACGGAGACCGGGTCTGTCATCGGCGGGCGATTGTACGGCCGGGGGGCGGGAGGCCAGCCTCCCGGGAATCGCTTCGCGGCGGCGCATGTAGGCTGGTGGCCGCAAGCTCGAACCGGGAGAGTGAGATGAAGATTGTCCATGTCGTCGGCACCGGGACGATCGGAGAGCCCCTCATCGGCCTCCTCGCCGACAACAAGGAGCATTTCGGGATCGACGAGGTCACCTTCCACAAGCGGACCCCGCTGGTCACGGAGCGGGCCAAGGTGAACGACCTCGTCCGTCGCGGCGCCGCCCTCGCCGTCGACGAGAACCGTCGCGCCACCTTCGAGGAGCTCGGTCACTCGCCCAAGTACGAGGCCATGGAGGCCATCGAGCGGGCCACGGTCGTCATCGACTGCACCCCCGTCGGCAACCAGAACAAGGACGAGATGTACGAGCGGGCGAAGGGGCCGATCGGCTTCCTCGCCCAGGGGTCGGAGTACGGCTTCGGGAAGATGTACGCCCGCGGCGTCAACGACGAGGCGCTCGTGGCCGGTCACGACCGGTACATCCAGGTCGTCTCCTGCAACACGCACAACATCGCCGTCCTCATCAAGGCGCTGGCGATGGACCCGGACGGGACCAACCACCTGGTCGACGGCCGGTTCCTCTGCATGCGCCGCGCCAACGACATCTCCCAGGACGGCGGCTACGTCGCCAGCCCGACGGTCGGCTCTCACGGCGACGAGCGGTTCGGCACGCACCACGCCCGTGACGCGCACGACCTGTTCGCCACGCTGGGCTACGACCTCAACCTGTACTCGTCGGCCGTCAAGCTGAACACGCAGTACATGCACTCTCTCCACTTCTCCCTGACCCTCGACCGGGAGATCACCCTGGACGAGGTCAAGGAGCGGCTCGCCGCCAACACCCGGATCGCCGTCACCCACAAGAAGTCGGCGAACCAGGTGTTCAGCTTCGGCCGCGACCACGGCTGGTACGGGCGCATCCTCAGCCAGGCCGTCGTGGCCCTGGACTCGCTGGCGGTGCGCAACGGCAACGAGATCGTCGGGTTCAGCTTCACCCCGCAGGACGGCAACCCCCTGCTGTCGACCATCGCCGCGGTGCTCTGGTACCTCGACCCGTCGACGGTCGAGGACCGCATCAACATCCTGCGGCGGTACCTGTTCACCGAGATCTGAAGCGTGGAAGGGCGGGCCAGATCGGCGGCTGAGGAGGCGATCAGGGCGCTGGGTCGCCACGACCCGGCGTCGGCCCGCACCTTCATCTCGGCGGCCGTGGACCTCGACCCGAGTCTCGGGCCGATGGCCGACATCGTGTTCCTGGCGTGCCAGGAGCTGGAGGCCGACGGCGAGGTGAGCGAGTCCACCTGGAACGCGCTGGCCGACGCCGTGGCGGGCGAGGGGCTGTTCGCCGTAGTGGAGGGCTCGAGGACCCGGTGAGCAACCCCACCATCTGGCTCCAGACGCTCGGCTGCGCCAAGAACCAGGTCGACTCGGAGAAGGTCCTGGCGATGGCGGCCGAGGCCGGATACGCCCTGGCGGGCTCGCCCGAGGACGCCGACGTGGTCATGGTCAACACCTGCGCCTTCGTCGAGGAGGCGCGGGCCGAGTCCGTCGACGCCATCCTCGATCTCGAGGGGCGGCGCAAGCCCGGCTCCCGCTCGATCGTGATCGGCTGCATGGCGCAGCGGTTCGGGTCGGAGCTGGAGCAGGCCCTCCCGGAGGTCGACGCGGTGGTCGGGATCGACCGGTACGGCGAGCTGGTGGGAATCCTCGACCGGCTCACCGGATGGCAGCCGGTGCAGATCCGCCGCCGCCCGGTCATGGACATCCTCCATGCGGTGGGCCGCCCCGCCTCCGGCCTCCCGTACGCCTACCTCAAGGTGGCCGAGGGCTGCGACAAGCCCTGCACCTTCTGCGCCATCCCCAAGATCCGCGGCAGGCAGCGCTCCCGCCGTCCCCACGAGATCCGCCAGGAAGCGGAGGGCCTGGTCCGGTCCGGGGTGGGGGAGATCGTGCTGGTGGCCCAGGACCTCGCCGCGTACGGCAAGGACATCGGAGCCCCGGGCACGCTCGCCGACCTGCTCGCCGACCTCTCCGGCATCGAGGGGCTGAAGGCGCTCAGGCTGCTCTACCTCCACCCGAGGGAGATCCGGCCGAGGCTGCTGGAGGAGATGACCCGGAACCCGCTCGTGGCCTCGTACTTCGACCTGTCCCTGCAGCACGCCAGCGGCCGCCTGCTCCGGGCGATGAAGCGGCCGGGCGACGGCGAGCGGCACCTGGAGCTGATCGCCCGGATCCGGGAGCTCGACCCGGAGGCGGCGCTGCGGTCGTCGTTCATCGTCGGCTTCCCCGGCGAGACCGAGGACGACGTCGAAGAGCTCGCCTCGTTCCTCGAGGAGGCCCGGCTCGACTGGGCCGGCTTCTTCTCGTACTCGGCCGAGTCCGGCACCCCTGCCGCGGAGATGCCCGACCAGGTGGACCGGGAGGTGGCCATGGAGCGGCTCCGGTACCTCTCGGGGATCCAGGAGGAGATCACCGCCGAGCGCAACGCCGGGTGGATCGGCCGGGTCGTCGAGGTCGTGGTCGACCAGGTGGAGGACGGCACGCCCGTCGGCCGCTCGCACCGCCAGGCCCCCGAGATCGACGGCGTCATCCGTCTCGACCGGGGCACGCCGGGCGAGTGGCTCTCGGCCCGGCTGGTGGGCACCCACGGGCCCGACATGGACGCGGTGGTCGTGTGATCGTCGAGGTGGTCGCCGTCGGGACCGAGCTGCTCCTGGGGCAGATCACCAACACCAACGCCGCGGTGATCGGTGCAGCCCTGGCCGCCGCCGGCCACGACGCCCATTACCAGCAGGTCGTGGGGGACAACCTGGACCGCATCGTTGCCACGCTGAAGCTGGCGATGAGCCGCGCCGACGCCGTGATCGTCACCGGCGGCATCGGCCCCACCCAGGACGACCTGACCCGGGAGGCCCTCTGCGCCGCCACCGGACGGCAGATGCTCGAGTCGGCCGAGTACGCCGAGCACCTGCGGAAGTGGTTCGAGGCCCGGGGGAGGACCATGTCGGCCTCCAACCTCCGGCAGGCCCAGTACCCCGAGGGCGCGGTCATGCTCCCCAACCCCAAGGGGACCGCTCCGGGGCTGTACCTCGAGCACGGGGGCGTGAAGGTCTTCTGCGTCCCCGGAGTGCCCGCGGAGATGGAGCACCTCATCCACCACGAGGTGCTGCCCCGGCTAAACGACCACGGCGAGTCGGTGCTCCTCAGCCGTGTGATCCGCAGCTGGGGGAAGCCCGAGTCCGAGGTAGCGGAGCTGCTCGACGACCTCTACGTGGGCTCCGTGAACCCGTCGCTCGCCTTCCTCGCCGGGTCGGGGGAGATCAAGATCCGGATCACCGCCAAGGCCCCCGACGAGGCCACGGCCCGCGAGCTCATCGAGCCGATGGAGGCCGAGGTGCGGGCTCGCCTGCGCGACGCCGTCTTCGGGGCCGACGACCAGACCGCCGAGAAGATCCTCCTCGACATGCTCCGGGGGAAGGGGTGGACCATCGCCACCGCCGAGTCGATGACCGGGGGCCTCGTCGCCGCGGCGCTCACGGCCGCCCCGGGGGCGAGCGACACCGTCAAGGGCGGGGCCGTCACCTACTGGAGCGAGGTGAAGGGCGCCGTGCTGGGCGTCTCCGACGTCTCCGAGGTGGTGGACGCCGAGACCGCCGCCGAGATGGCCGAGGGTGCCCGGAGGCTGTTCGGCGCCGACGTGGCGGTGTCGGTGACGGGCGAGGCCGGCCCGGAGCCGGCGGAGAAGCCCGTCGGGACCGTCTTCATCGGGGTGTCCACACCCGAGGGCACGAAGGTGCGGGAGATGCGGATGGCGGGCGACCGGGAGCGGATCCGGTCGTTCGCCGTCACCTCGGCCATCCACCTGACGCGTCTCGCGGTGAGCGGCCGGTGGTGGCGATAGGCCCCGTGTTCGCGGCCGTCCGGCCGTCCCAGGATGCCGTAGTCGCCATCCATCACGCCACGGCGGAGATGCCCATCCCGGGGAGGAGGACCCCTCCGGAGAACTGGCACCTCACGCTCCGCTACCTCGGCCGGGTGGAGGAGGTCGTCTACGAGCGGTTCCTCCACGGGCTCGGGGGGTTGGCGGAGGTGGCACCGTTCCGCGTGGTCATGGGCGGCGTCGGAGCGTTCCCGAACCCGAGGCGGGCCACGGTCGTGTGGGCCGGCGTCGCCGAAGGCGAGGAGGGCCTGGGGCTCCTGGCGGAGATCGCCGAGGAGGCCGCGGTGGCCGCGGGCCTGGAGCCCGAGGACCGTCCGTTCCGACCCCACCTCACCCTCTCCCGGGTCCACCCGCCGGCGGACGTGACGGGGTTGCTGGGGGAGCCGGTGCCCGCCCGCTGGAAGGTCGCCGAGGTGATCGTGTACCGGTCGGTGCACGGCAGGGGCGGCGTGAGTTACGAACCCCTTGAAACCGTCCCTCTCGGCGCGTAAATACCGCGTACGAACAGATGTTCGGTGTAAGGTGGGGTCGCCGGACGGATGAGGACCAGCCTCTGGCCCGGGAGCCGAGGCCGGAATCTGTCACCGTCACCGGGTAGACCCGAGGGCAGCGAGCAGGAAGGACCAGAAGTGGAACGGGACAAAGCACTCGACATGGCGCTCGGCCAGATCGAGCGCCAGTTCGGCAAGGGAGCGATCATGAAGATGGGAGAGGCTGCGGCCCAGCCCGTCTCCGTCATCTCCACGGGCGCTCTCTCCCTCGACCTCGCCCTCGGCATCGGCGGCGTCCCTCGTGGCCGCATCGTCGAGCTCTACGGCCCGGAGAGCTCCGGCAAGACCAGCCTCGCCCTCCACATCGTGGCCGAGGCGCAGCGCAACGGCGGCATCGCCGCCTTCATCGACGCCGAGCACGCCCTCGACCCGGTGTACGCCAAGGCCATCGGCGTCGACATCGACGAGCTCCTCATCTCGCAGCCCGACACCGGTGAGCAGGCGCTCGAGATCGCCGACATGCTGGTCCGGTCAGGCGCCCTCGACGTCATCGTCATCGACTCGGTGGCGGCCCTGGTGCCCCGCGCCGAGATCGAGGGGGAGATGGGCGACTCCCACGTCGGTCTCCAGGCCCGCCTCATGTCCCAGGCCCTGCGCAAGCTGGCCGGCAACCTGAACAAGTCGCGGACCACCGCGATCTTCATCAACCAGTTGCGGGAGAAGATCGGCGTCATGTTCGGCAACCCGGAGACCACTCCGGGTGGCCGCGCCCTCAAGTTCTACGCCTCCGTCCGTCTCGACATCCGCCGGGTGGAGTCGATCAAGGATGGCACCGACACCGTGGGCAACCGGGTCCGGGTGAAGGTGGCCAAGAACAAGATGGCCCCGCCCTTCCGTCAGGCCGAGTTCGACATCATGTTCGGCGAGGGCATCTCCCGGGAGGGGAGCCTCCTCGACGTGGCCGTAGACCTCGGCGTGGTCAAGAAGAGCGGCGCCTGGTTCACCTTCGACCAGGACCAGCTCGGCCAGGGGCGGGAGAACGCCAAGCGCTTCCTCCGGGAGAACCCCGAGGTGGCCATGCAGCTCCAGGCGAAGATCTACGAGCTGGTGGGCCTGGACCGGGGCGACACGCCGCCCGTCGGGGAGGGCGATGCCGTGGAGGCCGAGCCCGCCGGCACCGACGCAGACTGAGTTTTTCGCGAACTCACCCCCTGTTCTGACGCGCCCCCGGGGCTAGTATTCGAGGTGGACACACGAAAATACCTCTTGAAACCAAGCAACCGGGACCGTACGAGAAGTCGTGGAGGAGGAGAGCGCCGCAAGAAGAGGGTGACCAGAGCCCTTCATCGTGGACGCTTTTCGTGTGCCGGGCGTGACGCGCCCGGCCGTTCTATCTGACGACACGTCCGGGCCCGGTCGGAAGGGACCACGATGCCAAACGACGGAATGGTGCTCGGACTGATCGTCCTGGTGGCCCTGATCGCCCTTGGCTTCGGGTACATGCTGGCCAGGCTCTCCGCCGCCCGCCGCCACGAGCGGGAGGTCGCCAACGCCGAGGAGAAGGTCGCGCTGGCGCGGGTGGAGGCCAGCCGCATCCTGGCGACCGCCGAGGAGGAGGCCCGGGCCAAGGCGGAGGCCTACCGGGAGCGTGAGGAGGCGGCCCTGGCGCACCGACGCCTGGAGCTGTCCAACCTCGAGTCCCGGCTGGTCCAGCGTGAGGAGACCCTCGAACAGCGGGCCGCCAACCTCGCCCAGCGGGAGCAGCTGCTCATCGAGCGGGAGAAGGAGCTGACCGCCGCCCGCGGGGAGGTGGAGCGTCTCAAGGAGGAGGCCCGGGCTCAACTGGAGCGCGTCTCCGGCATCGACGTCGCCCAGGCCAAGGCGGCCGTGCTCGCCCAGGTGGAGGACGAGGCCCGCCGCGAGGCGATGATCCTGGTGCGGGACATGGAGATCAAGGCCCGGGAGGAGGCCGACCGTCGTGCCCGCCGCATCCTCGCCACCGCCATCCAGCGTCTCGCCAGCGAGGTGGTCACCGAGACCACCGTGTCGGTCGTGACCCTTCCGTCGGACGAGATGAAGGGCCGCATCATCGGCCGTGAGGGCCGGAACATACGGCACCTCGAGTCGGTCACTGGCACCAACCTGATCGTCGACGACACCCCCGGAGCGGTGTCGGTCTCGTCGTTCGACCCGGTCCGCCGCGAGATCGCCCGGCTCACCCTGGAGAAGCTGGTGGCCGACGGCCGGATCCACCCGGCGTCCATCGAGGAGGCCAACGCCAAGGCCAAGGCCGAGGTGGAGCAGAGCATCCGGGACGCGGGGGAGTGGGCGCTCGTCGAGGTCGGCCTCTCGAGGATGCACCCCGAGCTGATCAACCTCATGGGCCGGCTCAGGTACCGGACCTCGTACGGGCAGAACGTGCTGTCCCACCTGGTGGAGTCCGCCCACGTCGCCGCCATGCTCGCCGCCGAGCTCGGCGTCGACCCGGCGCCCGTGAAGCGGGCCGCACTGCTCCACGACATCGGCAAGGCCGTCACCCACGAAGTGGAGGGCTCGCACGCCCTCATCGGCGCCGAGATCGCCCGCAGGTTCGAGGAGGACCCGGCGGTGGTCCACGGGATCGAGGCGCACCACAACGAGGTCGAGCCCCGCACCGTCCTCGCCGTGCTGGTGCAGGCGGCAGACGCGGTCTCCGCCGCCCGTCCCGGCGCCCGCAGGGAGACGCTGGAGGCCTACGTGAAGCGCCTGGAGCGGCTCGAGGGCATCGCCATGGAGTTCCCGGGTGTGGAGGAGGTCTTCGCCCTCCAGGCCGGCCGCGAGGTGCGCGTGCTCGTCGACCCCGGGGCGCTGTCGGACCTCGAGGCGCGGGATCTGTCCCGTCAGATCGCCCGTAAGCTGGAGGACGACCTGCAGTACCCGGGTCAGATCCAGGTGACGGTGATCCGGGAGTTCAGGGCCACCGACTACGCGCGCTGACGATGTCCACAGTCCTGCTACCGGTTCCGGGCCGGCGCGAGGAGCGCCGCCCCACGCGCCAGGGGAAGCGCTACTTCATACGCACCTTCGGGTGCCAGATGAACGAGCACGACTCCGAGCGCATCGCGGGCCTGTTCGAGCGTGACGGCATGGTCCAGGCCGCGGACGTCTCCGAGGCCGACGTGGTCTACATCAACACCTGCACCGTCCGGGAGAACGCCGACAACCGTCTCTACGGCAACCTCGGCCATCTCAAGGCCATCAAGGACCAGAACCCCGACATACTCACCGTGCTCGGCGGGCGCGCCGCCCAGACGGACCG
>QGUS01000233.1 GCA_003242515.1 Actinomycetota bacterium | reverse complement strand
GCCGCACCTTCCCCGAGGCGCTGCAGAAGGCCCTCAGGAGCCTCGAGAACGGTCGCGACGGCCTCAATGCGGACCGGGCCGGGGCACCGCCACGAGGTCCTCCAGGATGGCGTTGTCGGTGGCGAGGAGCGTCGCCTCGGCCCGGTCCGCATTGAGGCCGTCGCGACCGTTCTCGAGGCTCCTGAGGGCCTTCTGCAGCGCCTCGGGGAAGGTGCGGCCGATGGACATGACCTCGCCGACGGAGCGCATGCTCGTGGTCAGCTCGGTGGGCGCCGACGGGAACTTGGAGAAGTCGAACCGCGGCACCTTGACCACCACGTAGTCCAGCGCCGGCTCGAAGCTGGCCGGGGTGGCGCCGGTGATGTCGTTGGCGATCTCGTCGAGCGTGTAGCCGACGGCGAGCAGGGCTGCGATCTTGGCGATCGGGAAGCCGGTCGCCTTCGAGGCCAGGGCCGAGCTGCGGGAGACCCGCGGGTTCATCTCGATGACCAGCCGGCGCCCGGTCTTCGGGTCGACGGCGAACTGGACGTTGGATCCGCCGGTGGCGACGCCGATGGCCTCCAGCACCTTGATCCCGTCGTTCCGCATCTCCTGGTACTCGCGGTCCGAGAGCGTCTGGATCGGAGCAACGGTGATCGAGTCGCCGGTGTGGACGCCCATCGGGTCGAGGTTCTCGATGGAGCAGACGATCACGGCGTTGCCGGCCCGGTCCCGCATCACCTCGAGCTCGAACTCCTTCCAGCCGAGGACTGACTCCTCGACGAGGATCTCCCTGATCGGCGAGGCGGCGAGACCGTTGGCGGCGACCTCCTCGAACTCTTCGGGGCTGTTGGCGATGCCGGTGCCGCCGCCACCTAGGATGAACGAGGGGCGGACCATGACCGGGAAGCCGATCTCGGCGGCGATCTTCCGGGCCTCCTCCATGGAGCGGGCGTACCCGGCGCGGGGCACCTCGAGCCCGATGGACTCCATGGTCTCCTTGAAGCGGCCGCGGTCCTCGGCCCGGTCGATGGCGTCGAGGCCGGCGCCGATCATCTCCACGCCGAAGCGGTCGAGGACGCCACTCTTCGCCAGCTCGGTGGCCACGTTGAGCGCGGTCTGCCCTCCCAGCGTGGGCAGCAGGGCGTCCGGGCGCTCCCGGGCGATGATCTCGGCGACCACGTCCGCCGTGACCGGCTCCAGGTAGGTGGCGTCGGCGAACTCCGGGTCGGTCATGATCGTGGCCGGGTTCGAGTTGACCAGGATCACCCGGTAGCCGTGCTTGCGCAGCACCTTGGCCGCCTGGGTGCCGGAGTAGTCGAACTCGCAGGCCTGCCCGATCACGATCGGGCCCGACCCGATCAGCAGGATGGAGCGGATGTCGGTGCGGGCCGGCATCAGGCCTCCCCCTCGATCAGCCGTGCGAACCGGTCGAACAGCGGGCGGGCGTCGCTCGGCCCGGGCGCCGCTTCCGGGTGGTACTGGACCGAGAAGGCCGGGACGTCGAGCAGCTCCATGCCCTCCAGCGTCCCGTCGTTCAGGTTCTGGTGGGTGGGGCGCACCGGCCCGAAGTCGGAGTCGACCACACCCGGGAGCAGACCGGCGTCCACCAGACCCTCCTCCCGGGTCGGGGGCTCGCTGCCCGCGAGGGCCCAGAGATCGACGGCGAAGCCGTGGTTCTGGGCGGTGATCTCCACCCGGCCGTCGGACAGGCGCCGCACCGGGTGGTTGCCGCCGTGGTGCCCGAACGGGAGCTTGTAGGTCCGGGCGCCCACCGCCAGACCCAGGACCTGATGTCCCAGGCAGATGCCGAACAGCGGGACCCTGCCCAGGACGCCCCGCACCGCCTGGATGGCCGCGGCCAGCGGCTCGGGGTCGCCGGGGCCGTTGGAGACGAAGACGCCGCGGGGCTGGTGGGCGAGGATCTCGTCGGCGCCGGTCCCTGCCGGGACCACCTGCACGTCGTAGCCGCGCTCGGTGAGGTTGTAGAGGATGTCCCGCTTCAGGCCGAGGTCGATGGCCACAACCGTGCCCTTCGACTCCCCGGCCGCGGCGAGGCGGTAGGGCTCGGGGGTGCTGACGCCGGTCGCCAGGTCGAGTCCCTCCATGCGGGGCGCCTCGGCCGCCATGCGGCGGAGCTCCGCCTCGTCGGCGTCGGACCCCATGGCGACGGGCATCGCCCCGTGGTCCCGCAGGTGCCGGGTGAGCCTCCGGGTGTCGATCTCGGACACGGCCACCACGCCATTGCCGCGCAGGTACTCGGCGAGGGACCCCTGCGCCCTCCAGTTGGAGTGCCGGCGGGCCATGGCGCGCATCACGAAGCCGTTGACCGCGGGCCGGCCCGACTGGGCGTCCAGATCGGTCACGCCGTAGTTGCCGATGTGCGAGGAGGTCATGACGACCACCTGTCCGGCATACGACGGGTCGGTGAGGATCTCCTGGTATCCCGTCATGGCCGTGTTGAAGATGGCCTCCCCGGTGGTGACGCCGTCTGCGCCGACGGACACGCCGCGGAACACCTCTCCGTCGGTGGTCACCAGGATCGCCGGCTTGCTCATGCGGCCTCCTCGTGCACGATCTTCCCTTCCCAGATGGTCATCACCACCACACCTCGCATCTCCCTGCCACGGTAGGGGCTGTTGGAGGACCTGGAGACGAAGCGGTCGGGCACCCACCGCCGCTCCGGGTCGAACACCACGAGATTCGCCGGGGAGCCCGGCTCCACGGCCCGGCCGTGCCGCTCCAGGCCCGCGATCCGGGCCGGCCGGGCGCTGAGGGCGCCGAAGAGCAGGTCGGGGTCGAAGGAGAGCCCCCAGACCACCGAGGCCGCCGTCTCCAGCCCGATCACCCCGCGGGCCGCGTGCTCGAACCCCTGCTTCTCGTCCTCGCGGTGCGGGGCGTGGTCGGTCGCCACCGCGTCGATCACCCCGTCGAGCAGCGCCCGGCGCAGCGCCTCCCGGTCGGACGGCTCCCGCACCGGCGGGTACATCTTCAGGTTGGGGTCGAGGCCCTCCAGGTCGGCGACCGTGAAGTCGAGGTGGTGGGGCGTCACCTCCATGGTCACCTTCGCTCCCCTCTCCCGGGCCTCGGCCACCAGCTCGAGGGTCGCGGCGACCGACACGTGCTGGACGTGGAGGTGCGCCCCGGTGCGGACTGCCAGCTCCAGGTCCCGGGCCACGGCCTCGGTCTCCGCTGCCGGCGGGATGCCGGCCACGCCGGCCCGCCTGGACAGCTGCCCCTCGTGCATGTGCCCGCCGCCGGAGAGGACGGGGTCCTCGGCGTGCTGGGCGACCACGGCGCCGGGGAGCCGGGCGGCGCGGGACATGACCTCCTCCATCAGCGGGGCGTCCGCGACCCAGTCGCCGTCGTCGGTGAAAACGCGGACCCCGCCCGCCCACAGCGCCTCGAGGGCGCCCGGGACTTTCCCCTCCGGGCCCAGGGGGAGCCCCGGGCGGGGGGGGACCCCCCCCTTG
>QGUS01000232.1 GCA_003242515.1 Actinomycetota bacterium | reverse complement strand
GACCACGACCCCCACGACGTCGTCGAGCTCCAGCAGCACGACCACCACGACGACGACCACGACCCCCACGACGTCGTCGAGCTCCAGCAGCACGACCACCTCCAGCACCACGACCACCACGAGCACCACGACCACGACGACCACCACCCAACCTGGTGGCGGAGAGCCGGAGGAGTAGGTCGGGGTCCGGGGACTGACCGGCAGCGCGCCGACATTCGATTTGTATCTAGTGAAACGCGCGCCATAGAATCACCCGTCGGTGCCTTCGCCGCTGCGTGCGGTGACGCACGGCACCCGCCGGGAGCAGGGCTATCTCGCAACCGGCAGAAGCAAGGACTCTGGATCGGCCCGGGGCTTTCCCTGTGCCATCCGCCGACTAGGAGCGCAATGCCAACCATCGAGCAGCTTGTCCGCGAGGGCAGAAAGCGGAAGAAGAAGAAGACGAAGACCGCCGGCCTCGCCGGGGCGCCGCAGCGCCGCGGGGTGTGCACGCGTGTCTACACCGTCACTCCCAAGAAGCCGAACTCTGCCCTTCGCAAGGTCTGCCGTGTGCGTCTCAACTCGGGGGTGGAGGTGACCGCCTACATCCCCGGTGAGGGGCACAACCTGCAGGAGCACAGCATCGTGCTCGTGCGCGGCGGCCGTGTGCGCGACCTGCCGGGTGTCCGTTACAAGGTGATCCGTGGCGCCATGGACGCCGCGGGCGTCAATGGCCGCAAGAAGGCTCGCAGCCGCTACGGGACCAAGAAGGCTTCCTGATGAGACGAGCACCCGCCCAGAAGCGCCGCATCGAGCCCGACCCGGTATTCCGGTCGGTCCTCGTCAGCCAGGTCATCAACAAGGTCCTGCTCAAGGGCAAGAAGGACCTTGCCCGCACCATCGTCTACGAGGCACTCGAGACGGTGGAGCAGCGGACGAGCCAGGACCCGACGGTCGTCCTCAAGCGGGCGATCGACAACATCAAGCCGCAGGTCGAGGTCCGCTCCCGCCGTGTCGGCGGCAGCAACTACCAGGTGCCGGTGGAGGTCCCTCCGCGGCGCCAGAACACGCTGGCCATCCGCTGGCTGGTCGACTACGCCCGCAAGCGGCGTGAGCCGACCATGGCCCTGCGTCTGGCCAACGAGATCCTCGACGCCTCCAACAACACGGGGGCGGCAGTGAAGCGGAAGGAAGACGTCCACAAGATGGCGGAGTCCAACAAGGCCTTCGCCCACTACCGCTGGTAAGCAAACCCGAACGTTCCGGCAGGCGGGCCCAGGGACAGGCGCTGGGCCCGAACCACAGGACGAGGGACGTTCACAACTGAATAGAGAGCCGGAGTAGTAGACGAGAACATGAGCAACACGAACGCGCTGCAGGGCCTACGTCAGGTGCCGCTGAGCCGTACCCGAAACATCGGGATCATGGCTCACATCGACGCGGGCAAGACCACGCTCACCGAGCGGATCCTCTACTACACCGGCCGCGCTTACAAGCTCGGTGAGACCCACGAAGGCTCCGCCACCATGGACTGGATGGACCAGGAGCAGGAGCGTGGCATCACCATCACTTCCGCTGCCACCACCTGCACGTGGCACGACCACTGGATCAACATCATCGACACTCCCGGTCACGTCGACTTCACCGTGGAGGTCGAGCGGTCCCTCCGTGTCCTCGACGGCGCCGTGGCCGTCTTCGACGGCGTCGCCGGCGTCGAGCCCCAGTCGGAGACCGTGTGGCGGCAGGCCGATCGCTACGGCGTGCCCCGCATCTGCTTCGTGAACAAGCTGGACCGCACCGGCGCCGACTTCTTCTTCTCCGTCCAGACCATCCGGGACCGTCTCAACGCCACCCCGCTCGTTATGCACGTGCCGATCGGCGCCGAGTCCGACTTCAAGGGCGTCGTCGACCTGGTCGAGATGAAGGCCCACGTCTGGCACTCCGACGACGGCAAGCAGTGGGAGACCCTGGATGAGATCCCTGCCAACGTCGCCGACCTGGCCGCCGAGTACCGCGAGAAGCTCGTCGAGACCGTCGCCGAGACCTCCGAGGAGCTGCTCGACGCCTACCTCGAGAACGGCGACCTCACCGCCAAGGAGCTGCACGCCGGAATCCGCGCCGGCACTCTCGCCGGGACCTTCACCCCGGTGTTCTGCGGCTCCGCCTTCAAGAACAAGGGCGTCCAGCTCCTGCTCGACGCCATCGTCGCCTACCTGCCCAGCCCGGAGGACCTTCCGCTGATCACGGGCTTCGTGCCGGGTGACGAGGAGCGGACCCTGGAGCGTCGCCACGCCGACGACGAGCCGTTCACCGCCCTCGCCTTCAAGATCATGAGCGACCCGCACGTCGGCAAGCTCACCTACTTCCGCGTCTACTCCGGCACTCTGGCCAAGGGCGACACGGTGCTCAACACCAGCACCGGCAAGACCGAGCGCATCGGCCGTCTGCTCCGGATGCACGCCAACCACCGCGAGGACGTCGACTACGTCCACGCCGGTGACATCGTGGCCGGCATCGGCTTCAAGAACACGATGACGGGTCACACCATCTGTGACCCGAAGCACCCGATCCAGCTGGAGTCGATGGAGTTCCCGGCCCCGGTGATCTCGGTCGCCATCGAGCCGAAGTCGAAGGCCGACGAGGAGAAGCTCTCCACCGCCCTCCAGCGACTGGCCGAGGAGGACCCGACCTTCCTCGTCCGCACCGACGAGGAGTCCGGCCAGACGATCGTCTCCGGCATGGGCGAGCTACACATCGACGTGCTCGTCACCCGCATGGTGCGCGAGTTCAAGGTGGACGCCGCGGTCGGCAACCCGCAGGTCGCCTACCGCGAGACCATCCGCCGCCCGGTGGAGAACGTCTCCTACAAGCACGTCAAGCAGACCGGTGGCCGCGGCCAGTACGCGCACGTGGTGATCAACCTCGAGCCCACCGGCCCCGGCGGCGGCTACGAGTTCGTCGACCAGATCAAGGGCGGCGCCATCCCGCGCGAGTACATCCCGTCGGTCGACGAGGGCATCGAGTCGGCCCTCGACCAAGGCATCCTCGCCGGTTACCCGCTCGTCGACGTCCGGGCCACCCTGGTCGACGGCTCGTACCACGAGGTCGACTCGTCCGAGATGGCCTTCAAGATCGCCGGCTCCCTGGCCCTCCAGGAGGCCGCGAAGAAGGCCGGTGTCAAGCTGCTCGAGCCGATCATGGAGGTCGAGGTCACCACGCCCGAGGAGTACATGGGCGACGTCATCGGCGACCTCAACTCCCGGCGCGGCAAGGTCGAGGGCCTGAGCCAGCGCGGCAACAGCCAGGTCGTGCGGGCCCTGGTCCCGATGGCCGAGCTGTTCGGCTACGCCACGGACCTGCGCTCCATGACCCAGGGCCGGGCCAGCTACTCCATGCAGTTCCATTCGTATCAGGACGTCCCCGAGTCGATCGCCGAGCAGGCCGGGGCCCTGTCTCTTATCAACATTTAACGCTGC
>QGUS01000231.1 GCA_003242515.1 Actinomycetota bacterium | reverse complement strand
CCCGGGGCGGGGCCCGCCCGGTGGCTCTTTGGGACCTTGGGGCGGTCCATGGGGGGCCCCCCCCCGATCAGGGTGATCGGGCCCGTGTACCCGCGGCGGCGCAGCTCCACGGCTGCGGCGGTGCCGGCGGCGCCGGAGCCCACGATGACCACCGACCCGGGGCTCCGCTCCGGTGGCGACGGGTCGAACCGGGCCTCCCTCGCCCCGGTGACGAACACCCGGCCCTCGCGGACCTCGACGCCGTAGACGGGGATCGGGTCGAAAGCGGGGGTCCCCACCGCCTCTCCGCTCTCCAGGTCGAAGGCGGCGTGGTGCCAGGGGCAGCGGATGGTCCCGTCGGCGCACAGGCCGTCCCCCAGGGGCCCGCCGTAGTGGGTGCATCTGCCGCCCACGGCCCGTGGGCCGTCCGAGGCCGCCACCAGTACGACCGGCTTCCCCTCGTAGTGGCCGGCCGCCGGGACGTCGGGCTTCAGCTCGTCGAGGGGCATCCCCTCGGTGGCGAGGTCCGGTCCCGAGAGCTCGATCTCTCCTGCCATGTCGGACCTCCGTCGCGGACTCCACGAACAGGCCCGTCCGATCCTACGCGCGCAGCCCCATCCGGCGCGTCGCCCGGTCCCGGTGACGGCCGGCGGATACACTGCGGCCGCCTTGAGATCCCTCATCCCCAACTTCCTGCGCGGCTTCGCCATGGGCACGGCCGACCTGGTGCCGGGCGTGTCCGGCGGGACCATCGCGCTCGTCCTGGGCGTCTACCGCCGCCTGGTGGCCTCGATCCGGAAGGGGGCGGGGGCGCTCGGCGCGCTGGTGCGCGTCGACTTCTCCGGCTTCGCCGCGAACCTGAGGGCGATCGAGTGGACCTTCATCGCCCCGCTGCTGCTGGGCATCGGCGCCGCCATCCTGGCACTGTCCCACCTGATCGAGTCCCTCCTCGAGGACCACCCCGTCCGCATGGCGGGGCTGTTCTTCGGCCTCGTGGTGGGGTCGATCCTCGTGGCCTGGCGGATGGTGAGACGGCGTGACGCGGCCACTCTCGGCGCCCTCGTGACCGTGGCCATCCTCACCTTCTGGCTGATGGGCCTGAGGGCCGGCGACGTCGCCGACCCCTCCCTCCCCGTATTCTTCGGGTCGGGTGCCATCGCCATCTGCGCCATGATCCTGCCGGGCATCTCCGGGTCGTTCATCCTGCTGATGCTGGGGATGTACGCCAACGTGCTCGGCGCCGTGAACGACCGGGACCTGCTGGCGGTGGGGGTGTTCGCCGTCGGCTGCGTCGTCGGCCTGGCCTCGTTCTCCACGCTCCTCAACTGGCTGCTGGAGAACCACCACGACCTCGTGATCGCCGCCATGGTCGGACTGATGGTCGGGTCGCTGCGGGTGCTCTGGCCGTGGCCGGAGGGGACCTCGGGCACCTCCCTGGGAGCTCCTTCCGGGGACGTGCTCGTCCCGGTCCTCCTCGCCGCGGCCGGCCTGGTGCTGGTGCTCGCCATCACCCGGCTCGAGCAGCGGGTGTCCGGTCCTGTCACACCGGGTGCGTAGCCTCGGAGCATGGCCTGGTACGCGGCGCTCCTCCGCGGCATCGCACCGACCAACCCGGCGATGTCGAACGCCAACCTCCGCGCCGTCGCGGCGGCGGAGGGGCTGGAGAGCGTCGCCACCGTGATCTCCAGCGGCAACCTGGTCTTCGAGACCGAGCGAGACCCCGCCGAGGTCGAGGCCGCCCTCGAGGCCGCATGGCCCAGGGAGCTGGGGTTTGAGTCGATGACCACGCTGCGATCCCGGGAGGACCTGGAGGCCATCGTCGCCCTGGACCCCTTCCGGGGCCTGGAGCACGGCCCGCGGAGCTACCTTCTGGTCACCTTCGCCAAGCACCCGCTGCCGTCGACCTTCTGGGACGCGGCCGAGCAGGGGATCGACCTGGTGGGGCGCACCGACCGGGAGGTCTTCACCGTCACCGACACCACCATCCGGGAGGGGTCGGCGACGATGTCACTCCTGGAGTCAGGCGTGGGCAAGCAGATCACCTCCCGCACCTGGCTCACCGTCGGCCGCATCCTCGCCCGGATGGGATGACGCCTACCCTCTTGCGGCGATGACGGTCTCCAAGCGGCTTCGACCCTTCGGGGTCACCATCTTCGCCGAGATGACCGCGCTGGCCCAGGCCCACGGTGCGGTCAACCTGGGCCAGGGATTCCCCGACTGGGACGGCCCCGACTTCGTCAAGGACGCGGCCGCGGAGTCGATGCGCGCCGGGGGCAGCGACCAGTACCCGCCGATGCCGGGCATCCCTCCCCTCCGCCGCGCCATCGCCGACCGGTACGGGCCTCTGCTCGGCCGGGAGCTCGACCCGGACACCGAGATCACCGTCACCACCGGCTGCACCGAAGCGATCTGCGCCACGCTGCTCGGCCTCGTCGACCCGGGCGACGAGGTGATCCTCATCAACCCCTATTACGACTCGTATCCCGTGGCGGTCGCCCTGGCAGGCGCGGTGCCCCGGCACGTCACCCTCCGCCCGCCCGACTTCCGCCTCGACCTCGACGAGCTGGCCGCCGCGTTCGGCGAGCGGACCCGGGCGATCCTGGTGAACACGCCCCACAACCCCAGCGGCCGGGTCTTCACCCGCGAAGAGATGGAGGCGATCGCCCGGCTGTGCATCGAGCACGACGTCATCGCCATCTCCGACGAGGTCTACGAGGAGATCACCTTCGGCCCGGAGCACATCCGCATGGCGACCCTCCCCGGCATGGCGGAGCGGACGGTCACGCTCTCGTCGATCGGGAAGACCTACTCCCTCACCGGGTGGAAGGTCGGATGGGCCATCGCACCGCCCGCATTTACCGCCGGCGTGAGGGCGGCACACCAGTTCATGACATTCACCACACCCACCCCCGTCCAGCACGGGGCGGTGGCGGCCCTGCGGGCCCCGCAGGAGTTCTACGCCGAGCTGCGTACCGGCTACCAGCGGAAGCGGGACCTGCTCGCGTCGGGCCTGGCCGCGATCGGCTTCGAGCCGCACATGCCCCAGGGGACCTACTTCCTCCTCGCCGGGTACTCGCAGTTCTCCGACGAGGACGACCGCTCCTTTGCCCGCCGGCTGGTGGAGGAGGCGAAGGTGGCCGTGATCCCGCCGGGCGTCTTCTACGACGACCCGCGTCACGGTCACGGGCTGATCCGCTTCGCCTTCTGCAAGCAGGACGCGGTGCTGTCCGAGGCCGTCGAGCGCCTCAGTCGCCTCGCTCCCAGGTGACCTGGATCGGGAGGTCACCCACCGGCAGCGGGAGGGTCGCTGCCTCCGCCTCGACCGCATCCTGCCGGTCGGGTGTCAGGTCGGCCCACGCCGTGATGGTGAGGCTCCTCCCGGCCCGGCGCCAGGTCCCGACGATCTCCCCGTCGACCATGACGGCCCCGGGCCAGACCCTGGACGTCCAGAGCTCGCGCCGGCGGGCCTCGTCGGGGA
>QGUS01000014.1 GCA_003242515.1 Actinomycetota bacterium | reverse complement strand
AACGGGGGCTGCGCCCGCCCGGCGGTTCGCGCCTCTCGGGCGCGGCAGGTGGGCCTCGGTCTCCAGCGTCCAGGTGACGGAGGTGCGCTCCGGGTACCGGGAATGGGCGAGCAGGGCGACGGACACGCCGACCATCTGCAGGACCGCCAGCACCGCCGCCATCGGCAGGTCGAAGAAGGTGACCGCCTGCCGGTAGATCTCGACCTCGAGGGTGGCATGCCGGAACCCGCCCAGGATCAGCACCACCCCGAACGAGGTGAAGGTGAACAGGAAGATGATCGACGCCGCCGCGGCGATCGCCGGCCGGAGGAGCGGCAGCGTGACCCTCCGGAACACCTGCCAGGGCGAGGCACCCAGCGTGCGCGCCGCCTCGTGGAGCGACGGGTCGATCCGCGCCCACAGCGTCGACACGGTGCGCACCACCACCGCCACGTTGTAGAAGACGTGGGCGGCGAGGATCGCCCACACCGAGTCACGCCAGCCGAGCGCCAGGAAGGCGGTCCCCACGACGACCGTCGGGAGCACGAAGGGGACCGTCACCAGTGCTGTCGCCAGCCTCCGGCCCGGGAACCGGTACGACGAGACCGCCCAGGTGAGCGGCGCCGCGGCGAGGATCGTCAGCACCGTCGACACGACCGCCTGCCAGAGCGTGAACCAAGCCACCCGCGGCAGGCGGCTGCTCGGGTCGATGCCCTCGCCCAGACCGGAGAGCCCCAGGGCCACGATCCGGGCCACCGGGTAGAGGAAGAAGTAGCCGATGAAGAGGGCCGGGATGGCGGCCACCGCCACCCGGCCCCATCGGATCGGCCTTCTCAGCCTTCGAGGATCTCGGTCCACTCGTCGATCCAGCTCTCGCGCTCCGACCCTATCTCGGCGGGATCGAGCCGGGCCGGATCGTCGGGGAGCACCGTGTGCTCCTCCCACACCTCGGGCAGCTCGACCTGGCCATTGGCGGGGTAGACGAACCACGCGTCGGGGATCTGGGCCTGGAAGGCCTCGGAGAGCATGAAGTCGACGAGCTTCCTCGCCGCCTCCGTGTGCCCGGTGTTGACCAGAACGCCCGCGTACTCGACCTGGCGGTAGCAGCCGTCCGTCATGACGCCGGTCGGGGCCTCGTCCAGCGGCTCCTCGGCGAACATGACCTCGGCCGGCGGCGACGAGGCATAGGAGAGGACCAGCGGACGGTCGCCGCCGTAACGGGTGAACGCCTCGTAGTAGGCCTCGCTCCAGCCCGACTCGACCCGCACGCCGCCCGCCTTCAGGTCGGCCCAGAAGTCCTTCCAGCCGTCGCCGTAGGCCTGGATCGTGGCGAACAGGAACGCCAGGCCCGGAGACGACGTGGCCGGGTGGGTGACCACGAGCAGCCTGGCGTACTCGGGCTTGCGCAGGTCGTCGAGGCTGTCGGGGATCGCGACGCCGTTGGCCTCGAACCACTCCTTGTCGTAGTTGACGCACACGTCGCCGAAGTCGATCGGCGTCACCGGGTCGCCTTCGATGCGCATCCCCGGGTCCACCGTCTCGATGCCGGCGGCGGTGTGCGGCACGAAGATCTCGTTGTCGAGGGCGCGGGACAGGAACGTGTCGTCGACGCCGAACAGGACGTCGGCGAGCGGGTTGTCCTTGCTCAGGATGGCCTGGTTGACCATCGAGCCCGCGTCGCCTGCTGCGATCACCTCCACGGCGATCCCCGTCTCCTCCGTGAACGCGGCGAAGGTCTCCTCGGTGACCGCGTCACGGAAAGAGTCGTGGGAGAGGATGCGGAGGGTGTCGGGGGTCTCCTCGCCGCTCCGACCGCTGCAGGCGGCGACGACCAGCAGCGCTGCCAGGATCCATGCTCTTCTCATCGTGCTCCTTTCGACGGGAGCGTCGATGAGATGGATCGATCGTTCTCCCTGCGCCGGCATTACCCGGATCAGGTTCAATCGGTCGGAGCCTCCACAGGCTCCCTCTCAGCCCGGTCTCACCGAGCTCCCGTGTGTCCACAGCATATCGCGGCGGCGCCGACCCGGGGCCAGCCCGCTCAGGCCGGGCCGATGACGACCACGGCGTTGTGGCCGCCGAAGCCGAAGGAGTTGGAGATCGCCGGGCCCGGTGTCCAGGGCCGCGGCTCGGTGACGACGTCCTTCACCGGGATCTCCGGGTCCTGCTCGGCCAGGCCGATGTTCGGGGGGAGCTCGCCGCGGCGGATCGCCTCGACCACCGCCACCGCCTCGATCGAACCTGATGCGCCCAGGGCGTGGCCGGTGGCGCCCTTGATCGACGACAACGGGGGCTGGTCGTCCCCGAACACCCGCGAGATCACCAGGCCCTCCGTCCGGTCGTTGAGCTCGGTGCCGGTCCCGTGGGCGTTCACGTACCTGATGTCCGGGGGCTCCAGGCCCGCGTCCGCGATGGCGAGACGCACCGCACGCTCCGCACCGGTCCCCTCGGGATGCGGGGCGGTGATGTGGTGGGCGTCGGCCGTGGCCGCTCCGCCGAGGACCTCCGCGATCGGGGTGGCGCCCCGGGCCTCGGCGACCTCGGCTGCCTCGAGCACCAGGATCGCCGCGCCCTCGCCCATGACGAAACCGTCACGGTCCTTGTCGAACGGCCGGGCGTAGCCCGAGGTCGAGAGGGCACGGGCGGCCTCGAACCCGGTCCGGGCGGTGTCCCGGGCCGCGGCCTCGGCGCCGCCGACGATGGCGATGTCGGCGTAGCCCCACTGGATCTGGCGCAGGCCGTCGATGATCGACTGGCTGCCGGCGGCGCAAGCCACCGCCGGGGTGGTCGCCTGACCGCCGAACCCGTAACGGATCGAGATCGCCGCCGCGGCCGCATTGGCCATCATCATCGGGACGATGAAGGGCGAGGCGCGGGACTCGTCGGCGTCGGTCTGATGCACCAGCTCTTCGAGCGCCTCGAGCCCGCCGATGCCGGTGGCCACGGCCACGGCCACCCGGGTCGGGTCGACCGCATCGAGGCCGCCGGCCATCTCGATCGCCTCATGCGCGGCGACCAGGGCCATCTGGGTGAAGCGGTCCAGGCGGCGGGCCTCCCGCTTGGGGACGATGGGCTCGGGGTCGAAGCCCTCGACGAGTCGGGGGGCCGGGCCGGGCTGGGCCTGGAGGCCCTTCCAGAGCTGTTCGACTCCGATGCCGGGGGCGGCAACTGCGCCGACGCCGGTCACCACGACGCGGCGCCGCGGGCGGCTTTGGTCAGGCGAAGCCATATGGGCGAATCCTAGGGACGGTTGATCACTCGGGGAACACGCGGCGCTGCAGCTTGCGCATCCCTCCGAGCCACCGCTCGTAGTCGTTGGCCTTGTTCTGGAAGAACTGCGCCACCTCCGGGTGAGGGAGGATCAGGAAGCGCTCGTCGGCGAGGCCCTTGACCACCTCCTCCGCCACCTGGTCGGCGTCGATGGCGTCCGGGCCGAGCAGCTGCTCGAACTCCTTGCCCGCCTCGAAGAGCCGGGTCCGAACCCCCATCGGGCAGAGGGCCGAGACCTTGATGCCGTGGTCGCCGTAGGTGATGGAAAGCCACTCGGCGAAGCCCATGGCGGCGTGCTTGGTGACGGAGTACTGCGCGGCCTTCAGGTTGGTGAGCAACCCGGCCGCCGAGACGGTGGCGAGGAAGTAGCCCTGCCCGCGGGCCTTCCAGCCGGGGATCAGGTACCTGGCGGCGTGGACGTGGGACATGACGTTGACCTGCCACATCCGGTCCCACTCCGCCGGGTCGGTCTGCTCGTCGCCGACGATGCCGTAGCCGGCGTTGGCGCAGAAGAGGTCGATGGGGCCGAGGCGGTCCTCGGTCGACTCGATCAGCTGCCGGTTCGCCTCCGGGTCGGAGACGTCCATGACCACGGCGTGGCCGCCGACCTCGTCGGCCACCGCCTCGACCCGGTCGCCCACCAGGTCCGTGAGCACCAGCGCCCTAGGCTCCTCGTGGGCGAACCGTCTCGCCATCGCCGCACCGATGCCGCTGCCGGCACCGGTGATGACCACGACCTTGTCCCTGATCTCCATGTCCCCTGCCTCTCAGCCGATCGCGTCCAGGAAGTCGGCTCCGGCGGTGATGGTGGGGATGAGGCCGTTGGTCGTCGGGAGCAGGTGCTCCCCGTAGAAGCGGGCCACCTTGACCCGCTCCTCCAGGTACCCCGCGTCGTACCGGTCGGTCAGCTCCTCCCGGGCGGCCACCGCCTGGACCGCCATCAGCCAACCGCCGGTGACGATGCCGAACTGGCGGAGGTAGGGCGTGGCGGCGGCGAGGACGGCGTCCATGTCGTCGGACTGGAGTCGTGCCGACAGCCACTCGGTGGTCTCGACGAGACCCTGGATGGCCGTGGTGAGCCGGTCCCGGAACGTCCCGAGGTCCGGGTGGGCTGTCATCCGATCCATCACCTCGGTCATCCGGTTGATGTACCGGGAGACGGTCTGGCCGCCCTCGAGCGGCAGCTTGCGGGTCACCAGGTCGATCGCCTGGATGCCGTTGGTGCCCTCGTAGATCGGGGCGATCCGGGCGTCGCGGTAGTGCTGGGCGACACCGGTCTCCTCGATGAAGCCCATGCCGCCGTGCACCTGGATGGCGAGCGAGGTCATCTCCACGCCCAGGTCGGTGCACCAGGCCTTCACGACCGGGGTGAGCAGGGCGACGGTGTTGGCGGCCTGCTCCCGGGCGGCCTGGTCCTCGGCGTGGCGGGCGAGGTCGTTGTGGAACGCGGTGTGATAGAGCAGGGCGCGCATCGCCTCGGCGTTCGCCTTCATGGTGAGGAGCATCCGCTTGATGTCGGGGTGCTCGATGATCGCCGCCTGCTCGGTGCTGCCGGGGCGGCGACCCTGGAGACGCTCCCGGGCGTAGGTGAGGGCCTGCTGGTAGGCCCGCTCGGTGAGGGCGAGCCCCTCGATGCCGACCCCGATGCGGGCCGTGTTCATCATCGTGAACATGTTCCGCATGCCCTCGAACTCGTTGCCTACCATCCAGCCGACCGCGCCCTCGCCGGAGTCGCCGAGCGAGACGACGCAGGTCGGGGAGGCGTGGATGCCGAGCTTGTGCTCGATGGAGACGATGCGGTAGTCGTTGCGCTCCCCGAGCGACCCGTCCGGGTTGGGCAGGTACTTCGGCACCAGGAACATCGAGATGCCGCGGGTGCCGGCCGGGGCGTCCGGGGTCTTGGCGAGCACGAAGTGGACGATGTTGTCCGTCATGTCGTGGTCACCCCAGGTGATGAAGATCTTCGTGCCGAAGATCCGGTAGCTGCCGTCCTCCTGCGGGACGGCACGGGTGCGGATGGTCCCGAGGTCGGAGCCGGACTGCGGTTCGGTGAGCAGCATGGTCCCGGTCCATTCGCCGGTGACAAGCTTCTCCAGGTAGTGCGCCTTCTGCTCGTCGCTGCCGTGGCGCATCAGGGCCTCCACCGCGGAATGGGTGAGCATCGGGCAGAGGGAGAAGGCCATGTTGGCCGCCTTGAACATCTCGTTCAGGGCCAGGCCGATGGTGTAGGGGAGCCCGCCGCCGCCCCACGCCTCGGGGAACTGGGCTCCCGGCCAGCCGGCCTGCACGTACGCCTGGTACGCCTCCTTGAAGCCGTCGGGTGCGTAGACGTTGCCGTCCTCCAGCCGGGCGCCCTGCTGGTCGCCGGGCCGGTTCAGGGGGGCGACCACCTCTTCGTAGAAGCGGGCGGCTTCTTCGAGGATGTCGCCGATCGTGGTCCTGTCGAGGTGCTGATAGCCGTTGAGCTTGGAGATCGCATCGATTCGCCCGGCGAAGTCGAGGGCGAACCGCATGTCCTCAACCGGCACCGAGAAGTCGGTCATGTGGGCATGGTAGGTCGGGAGGTCAGCCGCGCCACCAGCGGAGGCAGTACTTCTCCCGCGGCGGCGTCGATCTTCACGGCGGCGAACCGGTCGGCGTCGGTCGGGCCTATGTTGACGATGACGATGGGCAGGGCGAGGTTGGCGGCCCGGAACACCACGTCCGCCGCGGGCCACACCGAGACCGTCGATCCCACGACCAGGACGGAGTCTGAGCTGGAGAGGAACGCCCATGCCTTGTCCCTCTCGTGGAGCGGCAGCGCCTCGCCGAACATCACCACGTCCGTCTTGATCAGGCCGCCGCAGTCGGGGCAGTGGGGGTCGTCTTCGCCGGCGTCGACCCGGCGGAGCACTTCCTCGGTCTCCCACCGGTTCCGGCAGTCGAGACAGCTCGAGGTGCGGACGCTCCCGTGCACCTCGGCGACCGCGTCCTCGGGGAGACCCGAGCGGAGGTGGAGGCCGTCGACGTTCTGGGTGACCACGCCGGAGAGCAGGCCGGCGTGGTGGAGGTCGGCGATCGCCAGGTGCCCGCGGTTGGGCCTGGCCTGCGACCGGGCGCCCCAGTGGAGTCCCTCGGCGTGCATGCGCCAGCGCTCCTTGCGGAGCTCGGCGTTCGCGAACCACTTCTGGATCGTGAAGTTCTCCGGGTCGACCCGGGTCCACAGGCCCTGCGGCCCGCGGAAGTCGGGGATGCCCGACTCCGTGGAGATCCCTGCTCCCGTGAAGACGAGGATCCGCTCCTTCCCCGTCAGGGCCTCGTAGGCGGCGTCGATGTCGTTGGCCACGACGCGAGTGTGGCCCGGCGTCATACCGGCGGCAACCGCATCACCGGCCGGACAGCCCCTCGAGCAGGGTCTGGAGCGGGCTGCGGTGCGGCCCGTCGCCGGCCATGCCGAGGAAGTCGAAGAACATGAGGGCGTCGAGGGCGAGGTGGAAGCCCACGATGCCGATGATCCACAGGGCCGCCTCCCTTCCGGCGCGCTGGAGGCGCTCCCGGAGGCGCTCGCTGCGGGCGCCGAGCCGGCGGTGCAGGCCCAGGAGGGCGAGGGGCGGGGCTACGAAGATCAGGTTGTACCCGACGAGGATCGCCAGGGTCACGATGAGCCCCAGGTCGGCGTAGCCGAGGATCCCCGTGGCGGCGAAGTACGGGACGGCGCTCGAGAACTCCCAAACGGTGACGGCGATGCCCAGGGCGAAGAGGGCGGCGAACCCCTTGGCGCCGGAGAGCCGTTCCAACCGCCCGTCGCCGGGTCTGGGGTCAGCCTTGATGGCGTAGACCAGCATGATCACGCCGATCGCCAGCTGGACGGCGTAGGCGGGAGGGCTCCAGAGGGCGTCTCTCCACCGGCTGATCGCGGCACCGAAGCCGAGGACGAGCAGGACGCCGAGGGCAAGGTACGAGGAGAACACGCCCGCCAGGTAGGCGAGCACCTTGGGGGCGGGTCGCTGCCCGTCGAGCAGGTGGAGGGCGACGACTATGGCGGAGGGGTTGATGCTGTCGACGATCGCCAGTCCACCCAGGGTGAGCAGAGTCGTCTCCATGGTCCCCGGGGGTTGTAGCCCGGTGCCGGGCCTATCGGAACGGGGCCTAGGCTTCGTCCGTGGCCGATATCCCTGTCGATCCCCAGACCTCTTCGATCTCCGGCGGGAACGACCCCGCCCGCAACCAGGGCTCCCTCCGGGTGCCGCTGTACGAGACCTCGACCTTCGTCTTCGAGTCCGCCGAGGCGGGCAGGCGGTACTTCGAGGTGGTCTACGGTGGCGCGTCCACCGAGCCCGGCGAGGAGATCGGGTACAGCTACAGCCGCCTCGACGCCCCGAACCTCCGCGTCGCCGAGGAGCGCATCGCCGCGTGGGAGGAGTGCGAGGACGCCCTCGTCTTCAACAGCGGCACCGCCGCCATGGCCACGGTCTTCATGCGCGTCCTCCGCCCCGGTGACACCGTCCTCCACTCCACGCCCGTCTACGGCGGGACCGCGTCGCTGCTACGCGGCGTGATGGGTGAGTTCGGGGTGACCGCGATCCCGTTCGGCCCCGAGGACACGATCGACGACCTGGAGGCGAAGCTCGACGGCCGGAGCCCGAAGCTGGTCTTCGTCGAGACCCCGGCCAACCCGACCAACGACGTCTTCGACCTGGAGGTGGTCGTCGGGATCGCCCGCCGGCACGGAGCCGTGTCGGTGTGCGACAACACCTTCCTCAGCCCGGTCTGGCAGCGGCCCGCCCGACACGGGATCGACCTGGTGGCCCACTCGGCGACCAAGTACCTCGGCGGCCACTCCGACATCACCGCAGGCGCGGTGGCCGGCCCCAGGGAGCTGATCGAGCCGATCCGGAAGCTCAGGTACCAGATCGGGACGACCGCCCAGCCTTGGACCGCCTGGATGCTCACCCGGAGCCTGGAGACCCTGCAGGTCCGGGTGGAGCGCCAGACCGGGAATGCGACCCGCCTGGCGGAGTTCCTCTCGGCTCATCCCAAGGTGACCCGGGTCTCCCACCTCAGTCTGCTCCGGCCCGGCGACCGTGGGTACGAGGCATACAGGAAGCAGGCGGCGGGCCCCGGGGCGATGGTCACCTTCGACGTCGCGGGCGGCGAGGAGGAGGTGTTCCGGTTCCTCGACTCCCTCCGGGTGATCCGCCACGCCGTCTCCCTCGGAGGGACCGAGACCATCGTCTCGCTGCCCTGGTACGCGAGCCACGCCAACATCCCCGCCGAGGAGAGGCTCGCGCTCGGGATCGCTCAGTCGACCGTCCGCATGTCGGTGGGACTCGAGGCCGCCGATGACCTCATCGCCGATCTCTCGCAAGCGCTGGAACGCGCATAGGTCGCGAAGCCCATAGTCAACCGCCATTCGGGCGGGACAATGTCGTGCGCCGGCATGTCTTGCCCGGGTGGTGATGGGGGCATGACCGCTACGGGCAACAGGTGCTCCCTACCCGGAGCATCGGGGGCGGCCCCTCACGGGGCCGCCCCCACTCTGTCCGCTCCGAGACCCGCCGATGATCGCCCGCGGGCCGTTTGGGGTACATTGGAACCGTGGAGACGTTGTCGACGATCGCCATGCTCGTCGCGGTGGTGGCCGCGATCCGGGGCACCTGGTCACCCTGCGGCGTGTCCATGCTCTCTTCCATCACCCCTCTGACCGAGTCCGGTCGTGGCAACCGCTACTGGCGGACGGTCGCCTGGTTCGTCCTCGGCACCCTCATCGGTGGTTCCGCCCTGGGCCTGGTCGCCGCCGGCGGCGCCTGGGTCGTCGCCCGGATCGGGTTCTCCACTCAGGCTGCCCTCACCGCAGGCCTGGTCGGCGCCCTGGTCACCCTCATCTCCGACCTCGGCCCCGGTGGCTGGCGTCTCCCGTCCAACCCCCGCCAGGTGAACCGCACCTGGCTCGACAGGTACCGCTCCTGGGTCTACGGCATCGGCTTCGGCGCCCAGCTTGGCGTCGGCGTGGCCACCTTCGTGATGAGCGCCACGGTGTACCTGATGGTGGTCCTCACCTCCCTCACCGGTCGCCCGCTGTTCGCCTTCCTCACCATCGTCGTCTTCGGGTTCATCCGGGGCCTGGCGATCCTGCCCGGCGCCCGCGTCAAGACCCCTGTCCAGCTGGTGGAACTGCACCAGCGGATCGAGCGGTACCGCCCGCACAGCCGGGCCCTCGCCGTCGCCACCCAGGTCGTGGTGATCGGGGTCTTCCTCTCGGTCCTGACCACGCCGGTCGCCGGCGCCGCCACCGGACTGGTGCTCGCCGGTGTCGTCTGGGCGATGCGCAAGTCGCTGCGTGACCCGGCTCCGAAGGTGCGCCAGGTCACGGCGACCGTCGCGCGCTGAGGGTCAGTCGCCCAGCATCCCCTTCATCTGCCTGTAGATCAGGTTGGTGGACCGCCGCGGCGCCAGCCGGTTGAGGATGTTCATCGTCCGGGCGTCGCGTCCCACGAAGACGTGGAGGTCGCCGTCGGCGATGCCGTCCAGGATGATCCGGCCCGCGTCCTCCGGGGAGGTGGCCCGGTAGCTCGCCGCCTCGGCGTCGCCACCGGCGACCGGGGCATCGACGCCCGAGTTGGCCGAGATGTTCGTGGCCACGGCTCCGGGCATCACCACCGAGACGCCGACTCCGGTCTCCAGCAGCTCGGCGTACAGGCCCTCCGCCATCAGCTTCACGCCCGCCTTGGTGGCGCCGTAGATGGTCTGGCCGGGGAACGGGACGAAGCCGCCCATGCTGGAGACCAGGGCGATGTGGGCCTCCGGCCTCCCGAGGAGGACGGGGAGGAACGCCTTGGCGACATAGATGGTGCCCCAGAGGTTGACGTTCACCACCCGCTCGATGGCGGGGTAGTCCAAGTCCGCCAGCTTCACGAACGGCTGGATTATCCCGGCGCAATGGATGACGACATCGGCCGGGCCGAGGGCCGCCTCCACCTTGCCGGGCAGCGCCTCCACGGCCTCCCGGTCGGTCACGTCGACGGCGAACGTGGCCAGCCTGTCGCCGGCGTTCCCCCGGGCCGCGGTCTCGTCGAGGCCCTCCTGACGGAGGTCCACGGCGGCCACCCGGGCGCCGCGGCCGAGGGCTTGCAGCGCCACCTGCTGACCGATGCCGGCACCCGCGCCGGTCACCACGACGACCTTGTTCCTGTACTCCATCTCCACTCCTGTGGTCTGTCGTCGTCGAAGCTAACGGGAAGGGGGTCGGTCCGGGAGGGTCGAAAGACCGTCAGGCCGCGTCCCACCAGCGCAGGATCCGCAGGGCCCGAAGGGTGATCCACGGTGTCGGCTCGCCGACCTCGGCCATGCGGAACCAGACCCGGCCCCTCAGGTCCCAGTCGAGGGCCCAGGTCCCGTCGGGGCGCTGCCGGGAACGGACGATCTCGACCGCCTCGGCCAGCCGCGGGTCCGGGGCCTGGCCGGTGAGCTGACTCGACGCGCGGAAATGGTCGAGGCCGCGCAGCACGTCGTACCGCCACCGGCTGGGGTGGAGGAACTGGAGGAACTTCTCGTCCGCCGGCTCGCCGGTGCTCTTCCGCTTGAAGAGATGGCGCTCCAGCAGGTACTCCTCCCCGGAGCGGCGCGCCTCGCCGACCTCCGGTCGGGCCCGCCCGGTCTTCTCCCACTCGAGCAGGCCTTCGAGGACGTTGATCGTGGAGTGGAAGGAGGAGCGGACGGAGCCGTTCTCCCGCTCGCAGTTCCACCCTCCGTCCTCGAGGCGCTGGGTGAGGGTCAGGTCGACGATCGGGGAGACGTCGACACCGAAGTAGGCGCCGTCGGCGATGGCCCGTCCGTTGATGCACTCCTCGACCTCGCCCGCCCAGAAGGGCTCGTCCTCGTGGTCCCACCTCGCGTTCCGCCCCACCAGATCGACGGTCCGCCGCGCCGTCTCGCTCGCGGGGTCGAGGCCGAACTCCCGGAGCTGGACCAGGGCCCAGTGGGTGGCAGTCCAAGGCTGGCCGTCCCGCAGCCACTCCACCCGGGTGAAGCTGGCCGGGAAGAACCCGCCGCCGTCCCACTGGCCGTCGGGGTCCTGGTGGGACAGGAGTCGGGCACCCCAGCCCTCCGTCTCCACCCGGGCGCGCACCGGTCCCCATTCCGACTCGGGGGCGTCGAGCAGGTCGCGCATCACCTGCCAGGCTATGGCCGGATCGGCGCCCAGCAGCCAGTCGATCACTGAAGACACCCCGACGAACCTACATGCCCGGCGGCCGCCGGATACGCTCCCGTCGCTCATGCGTCCCGAGATCGTCGCCGCCTACCGGCAGGAGACCCCTGGCTCCGCGAGCCGCTTTTCGTCGATGGAGAGGGTGATGCCGGGCGGCAACACCCGGGCGGCGGCGTTCTTCGCCCCGTACCCGGTGGTCCTGGCCCGCGGGCAGGGGTGTGAGGTCGAGGACGTCGACGGCAACCGTTACCTCGACCTGCTCTCCAATTACACGAGCCTGATCCACGGCCACCGCCACCCGGTGATCGAGGAGGCGATCCGGGAGGCGATGGAGTCCGGCCTGGTCTTCCCGTCCCCGACCGCATGGCAGGAGCGGCTCGCCGGGATGATGTGCGAGCGCTACCCGTCCGTGGAGCAGGTGCGGTTCACCAGCTCCGGCACCGAAGGCGTGATGGGAGCGGTGCGCGCTGCCCGGGCCTTCACCGGCCGGGACCGGATCGTCACCATCAAGGGCGGATACCACGGCTCCTGGGACCAGGTCTCGGTGGCCCTGGAGGTGGACGGGACCTCGGGCCGGCCGGTCCGCTGGGCCAACCGGGGGATACCCGCCGCGGTGCGGGACCTGGTGGTTCCGGTCCGTTACAACGACGTCGCCGAGCTGGAGACCGCCTTTGACCGGCATGGCGGTGAGATGGCGGCGCTGATCATGGAGCCGGTCATCGGCGAGCAGACCATCCCCGCGGAGCGGGAGTTCCTCGACGCCGCCCGCCGCCTCACCAGCGAGCATGGCGCCCTGCTCATCTTCGACGAGGTGGTCACCGCCCGGCTCGCCCATGGCGGAGTGCAGAGCGTCTGTGGCGTGATCCCCGACCTCACCGCCTTCGGGAAGACCATCGGCGGCGGTCTGCCGGTGGGTGCGTTCGGTGGCCGGGCCGAGGTGATGGCTGTCTTCGACACCCGTGTCCCCGACGCCGTCCCCCACCACGGGACCTACAACGGGAACAACCTGACCATGGCGGCCGGCCTGGCTTCGCTGGGGCTGCTCACCGCCGACGAGATCGCCCGGATCAACTCGCTGGGCGACCGGCTGGCCGCCGGCCTGGGTGCGGTTTTCGCGGACGGCGGCCATCCCTTCCGGGTGAGCCAGGTGGGGTCGCTGCTCCTGGTGGAGGCGGATCGGGGCGAGGACCTCGCCGACCTGCACCTCTCCGCCCTGCTCTCCGGGGTCTACATGGCGCCGAGGGGGCTGATGTGCATCTCGACGCCGATGGACGAGGCAGTCGTCGACGAGGTTGTGGAACGGATGACCGAGGCGGTGGGGCGGCTCGCCGGCTGACGAGGAGGACCTGATGGGGTTGTACGAAGACGCGCGGATGATCCTCGAGGAGTACATCGGGGTCAGGCCGGGCGAGCTGGTGACGATCTTCACCGACCGCTCCCGTCGCGACGAGGGCGAGGCGCTGGCCGCGGCGGCCGTTGACCTCGGGATCGAGGCGCTGTTCGTCGACATGTCGGCGACCATCGACCGGTGGTTCGACGCCCCCGGATTCTGGCTCCGGCCGCCACAGACGCTGATCGACCTGGTGCAGGCATCGAACGTGTCCGTGCTCGCCGTCGACGAGACCTGGGCGTTCCGTCTCGACCACCAGGTGCGGCACCTCTTCCGCACCGGGCCGGAGTGCTCCGTGTTCAAGGTCGACCTGGGCATGGGCTCCTGGGGCCTCACCGCCGAGGACCGGGAGACGGCGACTGAGCGTGGCCGGGTGCTGATGGCCGCCTTCGAGGGCGGTCGTGAAGTCCATGTCACCACTCCCGCCGGCACCGACCTCCACCTGAGCGTCGAAGGCCGCCCGTGCCTCCCGATCATCCCGGTCCCCGGCCGGGGCAAGCCCTACGGCATGTCGGTGCCGCTGTGGAGCGAGTACAACTGGGCCCCGGTCGAGGACCGGACCCACGGGGTCGCGGTCATCGACGGGGTCACCGAGGCGACCAAGGTGATCCATGTCGTCGACGAGCCCATCCGGATCGTCATCGAGGGCGGGCGCGCCGTCGCGATCACCGGAGGCGCCGACGCCGATGCCTTCCGCGAGGCCATGCAGACCGACGAGACCGCCGCCATCGTCGGCGAGCTCGGACTCGGGGCGCACCACAAGGCCCTCGTCGGCACAGAGACCGAGAAGGCGCTCCTGGGGACCTGCCACCTCGGCTTCGGGGACAACGGCGACTATCCGGGCGGGCTCAACCGCAGCGCCGTCCACGTCGACATGCTGATGCGCGACGTCACCGTCTCCGTCGATGGGAGGGTCGTGATCGACGCCGGCCGGGTGGTCGGGTTCGACGCGTGAGACGGGTGACCGATGATCCTTCGCCGTCATCGCAGGCGTGACCTGTCGGAGGCCGAACGGGAGGCGTTCCGCGCCCTGCTCGACCGGCACCTCCAGGGCCACGACGACCGCGTCCCCGACCTGGTCGGGTACCTCGACTACCTGGCAGACCTGGACCGCTTCGTCTTCCATGGCTCCAACCAGGCCGGGATCGAGGTCCTGAGCACGGAGCGGAAGTCGACCGACACCCGGGCCTTCGGGAGCCAGACGGCGGTGTACGCGACATCGGACCCGCACTGGGCCGTCTACTTCGCCCTGGTGCAGCGCTCCAACACCCGGAGCCTCAGGAACGGCTCGTTCGCCTTCTCACCCGCCGCCCGGACCCGGTGGTACCGGCGGGACGTCGTGGTGCGGGACCCGGACCGGCCGGCGATCGGTGAGGGGACGTTGTACGTGATCTCACGCGAGACTTTCACCCGCGAGCCGAAGGTAGGCCGCATCCTCGACACGGCCCAGTGGGTGAGCCCGGTCCCGGTTGCGCCGTTGTTCTCCCTGCGGGTGACGCCGCACGACTACCCGCCGGGGAGGCACGTCAGGGTGGTGGGGTCGGCCCGAGCCTGAGACGGGGCGGCAGGACCGCCATGGCCAGGAGGGGCGCCGCGGCGAGCACGGCCATGCCGGCGAGGATCCCGTGGCCGTTGGCCACCAGGCCCACCAGGGGCGGCACGGTGAGGCTCACCGGGGTCACCAGGAGCACCGACAGTGCGTGGACCGCACCCGATCGGCCGGGCAGCAGCCGGTAGATCTCCCCGGACGCTACCGGGTACCACGCGGAGGCTCCGAGCCCGGTCACGAACAGGGCCGCTGCGGCAGCGGGCCCGCTCCGTGCCAGGAGCAGGGTGCCGAGCCCGGCTAGCGCCAGCAGCGAGGCGGGTCGGAGGATCGCGGCGGGGGCCATACGGGGCACGAGACGGTCCGGCACCAGCAGTCCGGCCATGGCGCCCGCCACACCCGCCCCGATGGGGAGCCCGGGCTGGCTCTTATACACCTCTGACGGCGCCGACGAATA
>QGUS01000013.1 GCA_003242515.1 Actinomycetota bacterium | reverse complement strand
TGGCAGTAGGCCGAGAACGGGCCGCGGACCCGCTTGCCGGCGAGGCAGGTGGCGTCCTCGGCCACGGTGATGCGCTGATTGGAGAGGGTCGTGGACACCAGCGCCCAGGTGCCGATGGCACCGAGGATGAGCACGACCCCGAAGACGACGGCGGCTATCCAAGCCCACCTCTTCATGTTCTGTCCTTTCGAACCATTGCCCGGAACCCTATCCAGGGAGGGGGTTGCCACGGAGGGCCTTTCGTCCCTTTCGGGACGGACCGTCGGTCAGTGGTCGCAGAGGTGGTCGTCGTCGAGACCGAGGAGCACCGTCGAAGTGATGGCGTCGAGCTGCTCGAGCTGGGCGCCGTCGAGACGGCTGAAGATGAGATCGTCCAGCAGCTCGTCGTGGGCGGCGGACGCCTTCTGCCACGCCTCGCGGCCGGTCTCGGTGATGGAGACCCACAGGCCCCGTCCGTCGCTCTCGCACACCCGGCGGGCGACCAGGTCCCGGTTCTCCATGCGCTTGAGGTGATGGGAGAGCCGGCTCTTCTCCCACTGCACCTCGGCGCCGAGCTCGAAGGCGCGCATCATGCCGCCCTCGGCGCGGGCGAGCGCGGTGAGGACCTCGTAGTCGGGGAGCGACAGGCCGGCGTCGGCGAGGAGGCGCTGGTTGAGGCGCGTGGCCACACCCACCGCCATGCGCTGGAAGCCACGCCATGCGGCGCGCTGCTCGCCCGTGATCCCGGTCCTCGTCGTCACCATGGAGAGTCTAAGGCCTCCCGGGGAAGTTGACACATCATCTTTCTCCTGGGATACTCGTTGACACATCAACCAGGAAAGGAAGAAGGATGACCATCGAAGCACAGGGCGTGGATCTCGCCCAGCTCACCGGCGACTACGTCATCGATCCGAGCCACAGCCGGGTCGGCTTCGTCGCCCGGCACGCCGTCGTCACCAAGGTGCGCGGCCAGTTCACCGAGTTCGAGGGGAAGCTCCACCTCGACGGTGAGGACCCCTCCGCCTCCACCGGCGAGGTGACCATTCAGGCGAAGAGCATCGACACCAAGAACGCGGACCGGGACAACCACCTCCGCTCCAACGACTTCCTCGCCATGGAGGAGTACCCGACCATCACCGCCACGGTGACCGGCATCGAGGGCGGCCCGGAGCAGTGGCAGGTCACCGTCGACCTCACCATCCGTGGCGTCACCAAGCCCGTCACCTTCGAGGTCGACTTCCTCGGCGCCGGCAAGGACCCGTGGGGCAACACCCGGGTCGGTTTCGAGGGCTCGGCCGAGATCAACCGCAAGGACTGGGGCGTCAGCTGGAACGTCCCGATCGAGACCGGCGGTCTCCTCGTCTCCGAGAAGATCACGCTCGAGTTCGAGTTCGCGGCGGTGAAGCAGGCCTGACCGGCCGTCTCCCGATCGTGTGCCCGGCCCCCCCAAGGCAGGTAAGAGCAGGATCCACCACAGGGGCAGGGTGCCAACGCCAAGCCTACGGGCCGAGTGCCCGTAGGCTTGGTGCGCGTATGGCCCGGCAGAGCTTCGGCCGCACCGTCAGATACCGCCGCACCAAGCTGGGGCTGAGCCAGACGCGTCTCGCCGAGCTCGTGGGGCGCTCCGCGGCCACGATCCGCGCCTGGGAGGCGGACCGGTCGGTCCCCAAGGACCCCCAGGTCCTCACCGCCCTCGCCGCGGTCCTCGGCGTCGACGAGCAGGTCCTCCACGAGAAGGCCGGCGTGCCCTACGAGCCCGGGCCGGCGGTCGAGACGAGCCCAACCATCGAACAGGCACTGGCGACGATCGCCCCCGGCGGAGTCGTCGAGGAGACCAGCCCCACCATGGAGGTGGTCGCCGAATCGCTGGCGGACGAGACGGAGGAGACGGAGGATACGGACGGGGAGCCGGAGACCCCGCCGCGCCGGCTCCGCGCGGTGCCCCGCCCGGCCCAGACGCGCCCGGTGGCCGAGCCGACGACCACCACGACCTCGCCCGTCCTGGTGCGCGAGGCGTCCTACCTCGAGGACCCGGCCCAGCGGCAGTTCTACAAGATCCGGACCCTGGGGTCGGTGATCGCCCTCATCGTGTTCGCCCTCGCCCTGCTGTGGGCGATGAGCCGTGGCCTGGAGTCGCTGGCCTCCTGGTGGAACGACTTCTTCTCGCTCCTCCGTCTCTGAAAACCCGCTCCGGCGTCCCGGGCGCGTGCCAGACTGGGGTCACCAGAGAAAGGAGGTGGTCCGAAGTTGTGTAGCTCTTTCAGGACTCTGGAGGTGGCCGGTCGCTGAGCGGCGACGGCTTCGCCGCTCCCCCTGAGGGGACAGGTGGCGACTCCAAACCGGACCACCGGACTCCGATCACCACGGGGAGGTCCGCCCGATGGCCTGTGAGCCACAGGAGCGCGATCGGGGTTTGACTCGAACCGAAGGGGCCCCGCCTCGGGCGGGGCCCCTTCGCGTTCACGCCTCGAACCCGTGCTCCCTCATCCAGCCGTCGTCGTACATCTTGGAGAGGTAGCCGCGCCCGGAGTCGGGGATGATCACCACCACCAGGTCGTCGGGCCGCTCCGCGGCGACCATGCGGGCGGCGTGCACCGCCATCCCGCCCGACCCGCCGGTGAGGATCCCCTCGGTGCGGGCCAGCTCCCGGCCCGCGGCGAACGACTCGGCGTCGGTGACCTCGATGAAGCGGTCGATGATGGCGAGGTCGACCGTCTCCGGGTAGAAGTCCTCGCCCACACCCTCGACGAAGTACTGGTGGATGTCGCCGTCGGGTCCCGCCGTGTAGATGGAGCCCTGAGGGTCGGCGCCGACCACCGTGATCTCCGGCTTGCGCGACTTCAGGTATCGGGCGGTGCCGCTGATCGTGCCGCCCGTCCCCACGCCGGCCACGAAGACGTCGATCTCGCCGCCGGTCTGCTCCCAGATCTCCGGGCCGGTGGTCTCGAAATGGGCCCGCGGGTTGGCCTGGTTGACGTACTGGTTGGGGTGGAACGCCCCGTCGATCTCGGCGGCGAGACGACGGGCGACCCCGTAGTAGGAGTCGGGGTGCTCCGGCAGCAGCTCGGTCGGGGTGACGACCACCTCGACGCCGTACGCCCTGAGCAGGTCCTGCTTCTCCTTGGAGACCTTGTCGGGGACCGTGCAGATGACCCGGTAGCCCCGGACCGCACCGACGATGGCGAGGCCGACGCCCGTGTTACCCGAGGTGGGCTCGACGATGGTGCCGCCCGGCTTGAGCAGCCCGTCGCGCTCGGCCTGGTCGATCATCGAGACCGCGATCCGGTCCTTCACCGAGCCGCCGGGATTGAGCATCTCCAGCTTGCCCACCAGGTTGCCTTGAGGGTGGAAGCGGGAGAGCCGGACGAGCGGGGTGTGGCCGATTACGTCGATGACGGAGTCGTGGATCACGGGCTGGAACGGTACTTAGTCCCCCGTCGCTAGGCGACGGGGGAAGGCGCCGCCGACGGGCCGCCACGAGTGCACCGGCCGGCACCTTTCGCCTGGCAGGGGAACCGTCCGTAATCTCGTCCCCGCATGAATGCCAAGGCGCTGACCCGCTATGCCTGGTTCACCCTCTGGTTCAACGTCGTGGTGATCCTGGTGGGGGCCGTCGTGAGGGCCACCGGCAGCGGAGCAGGCTGCGGCCGGTCCTGGCCCGGGTGTCACGGCACCTTCGTCCCCGTCCTCGAGGGTGACACGGTCATCGAGTACAGCCACCGCGTGGTCAGCGGCATCGCCCTGGCGCTGGTCTTCGTGCTCGCCATCCTCGTCCGGCGGAGTCACGGGAAGGGGCATCCGGCCCGGCTGGGGGCCGGCCTCTCGGTGGTGGCCATCATCGGCGAGGCCCTGATCGGGGCGATGCTGGTCCTGGCCGAGTGGGTGGCCCACGACACCTCCGTCGCCCGGGTGGTCGCGGTGCCCCTCCACCTGGTCAACACCCTGTTCCTGCTCGCCGTGCTCACCCTGACCGCGTTCTGGGTCTCGGGGAACCCCGCGCTGCGCTGGAGCGGGGCGACGGCCGGGGTGCGGCGCGTCATCGCCGGCGCCGGCGCGGCCCTCGCCGCCCTGGCGGCCACGGGTGCGATCACCGCGCTCGCCGACACGCTCTTCCCCAAGGACGGCTTCCTCGGGTCGGGCACCACGGACGAGGAGCACTTCCTCACCAGCCTGCGGATCGTCCACCCGATCCTCGCCCTCGCCCTGCTGGCGATCGCCTGGGTGGTGGTCAGCCGGACCGGGTCGGGCGACCGCTACCGGTGGGTGCCGTGGCTCGTGGGGGCCCTCGCCGTGAGCGGCGTGGTCAACGTCCTGCTGGGCGTCCCGTTGTGGACGCAGATCCTCCACCTGGCGCTCGCCGACGGGCTCTGGATCGCCTTCGTCTGGCTGTCCGCGACGGTCCTCGCCCTGCCCGAGCGGGAGCCCGCCCCGGCCTGATCAGAGCCGGGCGGCCAGCTCTCCGGGGTCGGACACCGGCATGTCGCAGACGAAGCCCCGGCACACGTAGGCCCGGGCCGAGCTGTCGGGTCCCGGGGTCCGGTGCTCCAGCAGCGGGACCTCGTCGTGCGGGGCCTCCGTGACCGCGAGGGCGACGTGGGGCCGGAAGCGGGAGCGGGCCGCGGCGGCCAGCCGCTCCCAGCCGGCGCCGACGATCGCCAGCTCCAGGGACCGGGACATCGCATCGGCCACCGACAGGTGGTGGGCGGCCATGCTCGGATGCCGGGCGGCGACCAGGGATGCGGCGCGCACCGCTCCCTCGGCCTGTGCCCGGAAGGAGGCGTCCCCCGTGTAGAGGTGGGCGAGCAGGAGGGCCTCGGCGGCCATGGCGTTACCGGAGGGGTGGGGGTTGTCGGTGACGTCGAACGGCCGCTTCAACAGCTCCGGACCTTCCGCCGGCGTCGACCAGAAGCCGCCGTCGGTCCGGGCGAACCGGCCCAGTTCGGAGACGAGGCCCAGGGCGGCGCGGTACCAGGCGACGTCCCCGGTGGCCGCATAGAGAGCGAAGAAGCCGAGGGCCAGCGAGGCGTGGTCGTCGAGATAGCCCGGGCCGGAGACCCGTCCGTCCCGCCACGACCTGACCGGCCTCCCGTCACGGATCAGCTCCCGCCGGGCGAACCGGCCGGCCTCGATCGCCGTGGCCAGCAGGGCCTGGTCGCCTAAGGCGGCGCCCGCCTCGGCGAAGGCGCGGATCGCCATGCCGTGCCAGGAGGCGACCACCTTGTCGTCCCGCATCGGGCGCACCCGGCGCTCCCGCGCCTCGAACAGCCTCCGGTTCAGCTCGTCGATGTCCGCCGGCGGCGGCCCGACCCGCGTGAGCACGGTGGTGCCCTCGAAGTTGCCGGTGCCGGTCACGCCGTAGTGGGCGATGGCATCTCCGGCCCGGTCGCCCAGCGCCTCCCGGATCTCCTCGGGGGTCCACACGTAGAACTTCCCCTCCACTCCCTCCGAGTCGGCGTCCTCGGCGGAGAAGAAGCCGCCGTCGGGGTGCATCAGGTCCCGCGTCAGGTAGGTCAGGGTGCGTCGGGCCACCCCGATGAAGTCCTGCCGCCCCAGCTCGATCCCCGCCCACAGGTAGATGCGGGCGAGCTGGGCGTTGTCGTAGAGCATCTTCTCGAAGTGGGGCACCGTCCACGACTCGTCGACCGAGTAGCGGGCGAAGCCCCCGCCGATGTGGTCACAGATGCCGCCGTCGGCCATGGCCACGAGGGTCTGGGTCAGCATCCGGTCGGCGTCCTTCGCCCAAGGGCGCTCCCTCACGCGGAGCAGGAACTCGAGCACGGGTTCCTGCGGGAACTTGGGCGCCCCGCCGAAGCCGCCGTGTATCGGGTCGAAGGCGCCTGCGATGGTGCGGTAGGCGGCCTCCAGGTCCGCCTCACCGGGGGGGCCGCCCGCCGGGATCGTGGCGGTGATCGCCTCCACGACGCGGCGGGCCTGGTCGGCGACGTCCTCCCTGCGGTCGCGCCACACCTCGGCGATTGCCTGGAGGAGCTGGGTGAACGAGGGCATCCCGTGGCGGGGGGTGGGAGGGAAGTAGGTGCCGGCGAAGAACGGGCGCCCGTCGTGATCGAGGAACACCGTCATCGGCCAGCCGCCCCGCCCGGTCATGGCCTGGACCGCCTCCATGTAGATGGCGTCCACGTCCGGCCGTTCCTCCCGGTCGACCTTCACGTTGACGAACAGCCGGTTCATCAACTCCGCCGTCGCCGGGTCCTCGAACGACTCGTGGGCCATCACGTGGCACCAGTGGCACGACGCATAGCCGACGCTGAGCAGGATCGGGACGTCCCGGGCCCGAGCCTCGGCGAACGCCCCGGAGCCCCACTCCCACCAGTCGACGGGGTTGTCCTTGTGCTGGAGGAGGTACGGGGAGGTCGCCCCGGCGAGACGGTTGGCCACCACCCAAACCTAACCCCGCGGGCATACTCTCGTCGTCGATGAAGACCCTTCTGGTGATGCGTCACGCCGCGGCAGTGTCGGCGCTCCCCGGACAGGCGGACCACGACCGCCCCCTCTCGCCGGAGGGTGTCATCGCCGCGGGGGAGATGGGCCGGGTGATCACCCGCCTCGACCTGGTGCCCGGCCTGGTGATGGCCTCCACCGCGACCCGCGCCCGCCGCACGGCGGAGCTGGCGATCGCCGAGGGAGGCTGGGTCACCCGGCTGGAGCTGGAGCCGTCCTTCTACCGGGCATCCGTGGAGGAGGTGGTGACGACCCTCGCCACCGCTCCCGAGGTGGAGCGGCTGATGGTCGTCGGCCACCAGCCCGCGTGGGGCGGACTGGTGGCCCATCTCACCGGCGAGCCGGTGGTCATGGGGACCGCCACGGTGGCCGTGATCGGGCTGCCCGCGGGCTCCTGGCGGCACGTCCTCCGGGTGCGCGGGACCCTCGAAGGGGTGCATCACCCGGTCGTCCCCTGAGGAGAAATCCGGCCGCGACCGTGCAATAGTCGGCGGAGACCGGGAAAATTGGGGGGTTCACAAAATGGCCTCCGTGCGTATATTTGGAGGTCACGGGCGACCCGCCCGATCACCTGCCTGCGGAGGACTTGGATTCATCTATGGCGACCGAAGCGCGTACCGACCGTTCGGAGAAGCCCCGCCGCGTTCGGCTTCAGTCGAAGCTGACCGATGAGCGGGGGCGTCTCACCACCGACCTCGTCTCGCAGTACCTGACTGCGATAGGCGAGTACGACCTGCTCACCGCCGAGCAGGAAGTCGAGCTCGCCCAGAAGATCGAGGCCGGCGAGGAGGCGGCCGAGCGGCTCGAGAAGGGCGACTACGCCAACAAGCGCGAGGAGATGGAGCTGCGCCGCATCGTCCGCCGCGGCCAGCAGGCCAAGGACGAGTTCCTCACCGCCAACCTGCGTCTCGTCGTCGCCAACGCCCGCCGGTACGCCAACACCTCGGGCATCGACTTCCTCGACCTGATCCAGGAGGGCAACCTGGGTCTGATCCGCGCCGTCGAGAAGTTCGACTGGCGCAAGGGCTTCAAGTTCTCCACCTATGCCACCTGGTGGATCCGCCAGGCCATCACCCGGGCGATCGCCGACAAGTCGCGCACCGTCCGCATCCCGGTCCATCTCCACGACACGCTGGCCGCGGTGCGGGCCGCCCAGGCCTCGCTCAAGGCGGAGCTGGGCCGCGACCCGCGTCCCGACGAGATCGCCGAGGAGGCGGGTGTCACCGTGGACAAGGTCGAGCTGGCCCTGAGCGTCGCCGACACCGTCTCCCTGGAGCAGCCGATCGGCGAGGACGGCGCCCAGCTGGGCGACTTCATCGAGGACGAGGACGCCGCCGACCCGGTGCAGCTCACCGAGGAGATGGACGTGGCCAACTCGCTGCGCCAGTCCATCGAGCGGCTCCCCGAGCGGGAGGGGCGCATCCTCGCCCTGCGGTACGGCTTCTACGACGGCGTGCCGCGCACCCTCGAGGAGATCGGCGACGAGTTCAACCTCACCAGAGAGCGCATCCGCCAGCTGGAGAAGCTGGCGCTCTGCCGTCTCCGCCACCCGTCGTTCGGCATCCGCGAAGCCGACCTGGTCTGACCCGTCCCGCTCCGGAGGCGCAGGGGTCGGCATACCCGTCGGCGGTGTGAGCCCGGGGTCTGTCCGACGGTCGCGACCCGGCGGCCGTTCGGGCCGCGTGCCTTCCCCTCCGGCGGGGCTCCCCGGATCGGCCATCGGGGGAGAGATGCGAGGACCGGCGTCTGGCCCAGCGAGTACCCTCCCTGCCATGCGATTGGGTGACCTCGTCGGGAAGGGGCCGTTCTCCTGCGGCCCGGAGACCACGCTGACCGAGGCAGCGCAGGCCATGGCCGAGTCGGACCTGGGCTCGCTGGCCGTGGTCGAAGGGACCGTCCTGCTCGGGCTGGTCACCGAGCGCGACCTGAGGAACGCGATCGCCCGCGGCCTCGACCTCGACACGACGACGGTGCGGCAGGTGATGGGCGCCGACCCGGACACCTTCGATCCCGACCTCGACGTCTGGGACGCGGCTGCGTGGATCGCCGAGTCCGGCTACCGGCACCTCCCCGTGGTGGACGAGGAGGGGATGCTCCTCGGCGTGGTCTCGCTGCGCGACCTGCTCAAGTCGCTGGTCGACACCGTCTGAAAGGGGGCCCCATGCTCACCGACTTCTTCTCCGGCCTGAACTGGGCCGGAGTGATCGTCGCCACCCTCGCCTGGTTCGGCTTCTCGTCGGTCTGGTACTCGCTGCCTCCGTTGAGCTCGGCGTGGGCCCGTGCCGCCGGGGTGGAACGCGGCGAGGAGTCCGAGGCGCCCCGCCTCGTCACCTTCCTGATCCCGACGGTCGTCTTCTACCTGCTGGCCTCGATCGTGATCGCCCTGATCGCCGAGGGGATCGGCGCCGACACGGCCGAGGAGGGGGTGGTGCTGGGTCTGGGCCTCGGTGTCGCCTTCGGCCTGATCCAGGCCGCCATCACCCAGATGTACGAGGGGAAGGGACGGCTCTACTGGCTGATCAACGGGCTCAACTCGCTGATCGCCTTCACCATCGTGTCGGTGATCATCGCGTTGTTCCCCTGATCAGCGCACCGGCACCCAGACCAGCCGGAGGTCCCTGACCTCGACGTCGCTCTTCTCGAGCGGGATCGACACCGTCTCGATCCTGTCGGCCAGGGCGAGCTGCTCGTCGGCGACCTTCGTGATCTCCTCGGCGAGCTCGTCCTCGAGCTCGTCCAGTTCCCGCTCCTTGGCGCTGACCTTGGTCGCCTCCGCCTCCGCCTTCGCCCTGGCCTTGGCGGTGGCGGCGCGGCGAGACGCCACCTGGCTGAGCGGGTTGGAGCGCTTCCGCCCGCCGAGCAGCGTCCCGAGGACGTCGCCCGCCACGGAGATCAGCTCGCCCTGCTGCGACGCCTTGGCCTCCTGCTCCGCCGTGAGCATCCGCACCCGCGCCGCCTCCAGCTGGTCCCGGACGCGCTCGATCCGCTGGGCGTACTTCTCCCGAAGCTTGGCCACCGCGGCGTCGGCCGCGTCCTGGGCCGCCTCACGGCACCGGGCCGCGAACTCGGCCTCGCTCTCGCCGACCCGCGACCAGAGCTTGAGGGCTTGGTTGCGGTAGATGGTGATCGCCCGGTTGCGGACCAGGTGGTCCTTGAGGGCGGAGCTGAGCCCGGTCCAGAAGGCGGACGAGGAGATGTCGGCCTCGGGGAGCCGGTACGACACGCCGGCGGGAGGCTCGCTGCGGAAGTCCCGCGGGTCGTGGTCCACGGAGTGGGCCGACTCCGGGTCGAGCGTCCGGCCGAGCGGGTGGATCACCGCCTCGTAGACCTCCCGGTGCTCGAGCGCCGCGGCGGTGTCGTCGTAGAGCAGGCCGACCGTGGCCGCCACCGCGGCCTCGAGGACGGTGCCGCCCGCGATCGCTCCGACCTCGGACGACCACGGCGCCGCCGGGTCCAGGTAGGAGACCGGCACGCCCGCGGCGACCGGAGGGGCGACCGGGACCACGTCGTGGTCGGTGGCAGTGGCCGCAGCGGGAGCGTCGACACCGGGCGGCACCGGAGCGGCGGGGGCCGCGGCCGGCGCCGGGGCCTGGACCTGCTGTTTGCGGCCGGCCATGAGGGTGGATATCTGGTCGCGGGTCATCGGTCCGGCCAGGTAGGACATGGCCCAGCGCGTGCCGAACACCCTCGGCTTCGAGCCCTTCGCCGTGTGGAGGACGAACTGCCGCTTGCCGAGGCCGGAGATGAGCCTGCTCAGCTCGCCGACGTCGGCGCCGCCGGACGCGGAGTCGAGGCCCTCGAGGATCCGCTTCTTGTCGTTCTCGGTCTGGAGGCGCCCGATCATCCAGGTGCCGGCGTTGGACATCGCCTTGTAGTCGAGGTCCACAGGGTTCTGGGTGCTCACGATCATGCCGATGCCGTGGGCGCGGGCCTGCTTGAGGATGGTGAGGATCGGGGTCTTGGACGGAGGGTTGGCCGTGGGCGGGGCGAACCCGTACATCTCGTCCATGTAGATGAGGGCCCGCAGGCGGCTGGTGCCCGGCTGGCTGCGGATCCAGGTGACCATCCTGGAGAGCAGCAGCGTGACCAGGAACTGCCGCTCCTCGTCGCTCAGGTGCGACAGGTAGACCACGGCCGCCTTGGTGGGGGAGCCGCTGAGCATCTGCTCGATGTCAAGGGGCGCGCCGGACATCCAGGTGTTGAACGACGGCGAGGCGAGCAGGCCGTTCAGCTTCAGTGCCAGCTTCATGCGGGCGTCCCGGGAGATGAAGGTGTCGAGGTCGAAGACGCCCAGCTTTCGCAGCGGCGGGTCGGGGATCTGTCCCACCAGCGTCGCCAGGTCGAGGTCGGTGCCCTGGCGCCACATGGTCTCGACGATGGCGGACAGGAGAATGTGCTCCGGTCCGGACACGGGGTCGGAGTCGATGCCGGCCAGGGTGAGGATCGACGAGACCAGCGAGCGGATCTCGTCCTGGATCACCTCGTCGGCGTCGGCCCCCGTGAAGGCCGGGGCCTTCATGGACCCGAGGACGTTCAGACTCACGCCGGAGCCCGATCCCGGGGTGTAGACGGTGACCTCTACCCCCTCCTTCAGCCGGCGGAGCCGGGCGGCGTCGATGCCGTCGCCCTCCAGCCCCTGGCGCCAGGACCCGGCGGTGGCGGCGGCCACCTCGGCCACGGTCTTCCCCTCCTTGTCGGCCACGGCCGGGTCGATCCACGGCTCGAAGTCGGATGGCGCCAGCTCGGGGAACACCAGGCCGAGGTTGCCCATGTCGCCCTTCGGGTCGATGATCAGGCACGGGATGCCGTTGAGGAGGGCCTCCTCGATGATCCCGATGCCGAGGCCGGTCTTGCCCGACCCAGTCATGCCGACGATCACCGCGTGGGTGGTGAAGTCGTCGGCGTCGTAGGTCACCGGCTCGCCGGTCTCGACGTCCTTCCCGATGTAGAGCTTGTGGGGTTCGAGGTTCACGGACGTCAAGGTAACCAGGCTGCCGCCGGGCGGCAACGGGCCCCGCCCGCCGCGAAATACCTGACTGGTTTGGACAGGGGCCACCCGTATCATCGCCCGGGGGCGTGCCACGCCCCTTCTCGCGAGCCAGGTAGAGACCCTTGCCCGAACGACAGATGACTCCGTGGAAGGTGCTCCGTGAGGGGGTGCGCCTGATCGTCCGGTTGATCCGGATGCATCCCGCGTCGTTCTTCATCGGGGTCGGCGGCGCCGCCATGTACGCCGCGGCGATCATCGGGGCGTCGTTCGCGGTCGGGTGGGTCACCGACCGGGTCATCATCCCCACCCTCGACGGGGGCGAGCCGCCCGACCTGCTGTGGACCGGCGTCGCCGTCGTGGTCGGGATCGCCGTCTTCAAGGCGGTCGGCATCGTCATCCGCCGGACGGCGGCGGGGTGGCTCCAGTTCTCGGTGCGGCGCGACCTCCGTCTGATGCTGCTCGACCAGCAGTTCCGCCTCCGCATGTCGTGGTTCGACCGGCACGCCATCGGCGACTTGCTCGCGGTGGCCGACTCCGACACCGACCAGGGCACCGGCGTGCTCAGCCCCCTGCCCTACGCGACCGGCGTGTCGCTGCTGCTCGTGGGGACCGTGACGCTGATCATGCTGCTCGACCCCTGGCTCGGGCTCGGGACGCTGGTGGGCCTCGCCGTGATCATCGCCATCGACGTCAAGGGCAGCTGGCTCACCTACGGCCAGTGGGAGGCAGTCCAGGTGGTTCGCGGCCAGGTCTCCTCGATCGCCCACGAGGCGTTCGACGGCGCCCTCACCATCAAGGCGTTGGGCAAGGAGGACTACGTCTCCGACCGCTTCGCCGGGGTGAGCGACCACCTCCGCGACAGGCTCATCGACGTCCTCTCCACCTGGGCGAAGTACCAGGTGGTCCTCCGTGCGCTGCCGCAGCTGGTGACCCTGGTGCTGATCGTCGTCGGCGCCCTCCGGGTGTCACAGGGCGAGATCACGGCCGGCGACGTGGTCACCGTCACCTACCTGCTTTCCCTGCTCGCCTTCCCGGTGCAGCTGATCGGCTTCGTGCTCTGGGACCTGGCCGGGAGCCTTGCCGGCTGGCAGCGGGTGCAGGAGGTCTTCGACGCCGACGAGTTCGTGGAGTACGGCGACGGCAGGGCTCGCCCCGGCGGGGGCGCGGCCGCCGTGGGCGCCGACTCGCTGGAGTTCGCCTACGAGGACACGCCGGTGCTGGAGGGGGTGCGGTTCGACATCCCGGCGGGCCGGACGCTGGCCATCGTCGGCCCCACCGCCTCGGGGAAGTCGACGCTGGCGCTCCTCATGGCGCGCCTCTGGGACCCGGCCACGGGCCGGATCACCCTGGACGGCCGCGACCTGCGCTCCTTCGCCCGCTCCGAGCTGCCCCGTGAGGTGGCGTACGTGTCGCAGGAGGCGTTCCTGTTCGACGCGTCGGTCCGGGAGAACGTCACCCTGGGCGACGACTACACCGACGACGAGGTGTGGGAGGCCCTCGACCTCGCCGGCGCCCGTGACTTCGTGACGGAGCTGCCCGACGGCCTCGACACCCGGCTCGGCGAGCGGGGCACCAACCTCTCCGGCGGGCAGCGCCAGCGCATCGCCCTGGCCCGCGCCCTGATCCGCAAGCCCAGGCTCCTCGTCCTCGACGACGCCACCTCCGCCGTCGACCCGTCGGTCGAGGCCGAGATCCTGCGGTCGCTGCGGGAGGCGGAGCTGCCGTCGACGATCGTGGTGATCGCGTACCGGCCCTCCTCGATCCGGCTCGCCGACGAGGTGATCTATCTCGACGAGCGGCGGATCCTCGGGCACGGCACCCACGAGGAGCTGCTCTCCCGGGTGCCCGGCTACGCCCGTCTCGTCCAGGCCTACGAGCTGGAGGCCGCCCGCGCCCGGCAGGAGGCGGAGTGAGCGACCGCTACACGACCGGGCAGGTGATCCGCCGGGCCTTCCACGAGGCCCCGGCCCTGGCGCGCGGCCTGAGGCTCACGCTCTTCCTGGCCATGATGGGCCAGGCCGTCACGGTGATCACCCCGATCACGCTGCAGCAGATCGTCGACGGCGACATCCTCTCCGATGCCGGCGTGGACATGCGGTCCGTGATCTCCAAGGCGGCGATCGCGCTGGGCGCCCTGCTCGTCGGCGTCGTGGTCGGCCGGGCCGCGCAGCTGCGGCTGATCCGGGCGTCCTCCACCGGTCTCTCCGACCTGAGGACCAAGACCTTCCGGCACATCTTCAAGCAGTCGGTCCTCCACGTGCAGGCGGAGCGCCGCGGCAGCCTGGTCTCCCGGGTCACCTCCGACATCACCACCCTCCAGGAGTTCATGGAGTGGGGCGGCGTCGGGCTGATCATCGCCGCCAGCCAGGTCCTGTTGGCCACCGGGGCAATGGTCTTCTACCACTGGCGCCTGGCGCTGATCGCGGTCGTCGGCGTCGTCCTCTACCTCTTCCTGATGCGGTGGTTCCAGAAGATCCTGTCCCGCAACTACGACCAGGTACGCCAGGAGGTGGGCGCTTCGATGGGCGTCCTCGGCGAGGCGATCACCTCCATCCCGGTGATCCGGGCCTACGGGATCGAGGACCGCACCCGGCGGAAGGTCGCCGACGCCCTGCAGCGCCGGTGGCGGATCGAGTTCGTCACCGCCCGCTTCGGCAACATCCTCTTCTCCACCGCCGAGGTGTTCGCCGGCACCCTCACCGCCGTGATCATCGCCGCCGGCATCAAGATCGGCGGAGTCGAGGGGATGACGGCCGGCACCCTGATCGCCTTCCTGTTCCTCGTCAACCTGCTCATCGAGCCGATGCAGGTCGTCGTCGAGACGCTCGACTTCGCCCAGGCCGCGGCATCCGGCCTGCGTCGCGTGATGTCGGTCCTCGACGGCGAGATCGAGATCACCGAGCCCGACGAGCCGCTGCCGCTCCCCGAGGGAGGGATCGGCGCCCGTTTCGAGGGGGTCGCGTACGCCTACCCGGGCGGCCCGGAGATCCTGTCCGACGTGACGGTCGACATCCCGGTCGGGTCCCGGGTGGCGGTGGTCGGCGAGACCGGGTCCGGCAAGACCACCTTCGCCAAGCTCCTGGTGCGTCTCATCGACCCGACCAGGGGCCAGGTCTGCCTCGGCGGCGTGCCCGCGTCCCGGGTCCGTCTCGCCGAGCTGCGGTCCCGCGTCGGCTTCGTCCCGCAGGAGGGGTTCCTCTTCGACGACACCATCGCCAACAACGTCCGGTACGGCCGCCCCGAGGCCGACGACGCCGAGATCTACGCCGCCTTCCACGAGCTGGGTCTGGGCGACTGGGTGGAGAGCCTCCCGGACGGCCTCGCCACCCGGGTCGGGGAGCGGGGCAGCAACCTCTCGGCCGGCGAGCGCCAGCTCGTCGCCCTCGCCCGGGCGTGGATCGCCTCGCCC
>QGUS01000230.1 GCA_003242515.1 Actinomycetota bacterium | reverse complement strand
CCGGCGGGCGTGGCCGCGTCCGGGCCCGCGTCCGCCCGCCTCTCCACGAACAGCAGGGTCGAGTTCACCACTGCCGTCGACCGGGTGACCTCCGACCTCGACGAGGCCGTCGCGATCCTGGAGGAGGAGCCTCCGAACAAGGCGGTGTTCCCGGTACGCGCCCTCTACCGGGAGGCGGTAGTGGCCTGGCGCCAGGGCGTCACCCTCCTCTCCGAGTCGCTGCTCTCCGCTGCCGACGACCCGTCCAGCGGCGGCCCAATCGACCAGGTGGTGCTGGGCCTGTCCATGCTCCGCGTCGGTGACTCGGTCTGGGCGCAGTTGCTGGAGGAGCTGGAGGGCGACGACGTCCCGTCGCCGGTCCGGCCGTTCCCCGCCATCACGATGTCCCCGTCCGAGGGGAATGCTCTCGCTCTGGCGCTCCAGTGGCTCCAAGCGGCGCAGTCGGAGAGCAACTCACTCGGGCTCCGCCCGGGGATCATGGTGGCGTCCGTCGTCGCCGACCCGGAGTGGCAGATCGACGCCGCCGACCAGGTGGTGGTGCCGGTCACCGACGGGGTCACCTTCTCGGTCGTGGTGGGCAACGCCGGCAACATCGACACCCTGGAGGCGGTCCTCCGGCTGACGGTGGTGGGCGGGCCCGAACCGGTCGAGCAGGAGCTGACCGTCGACCCCCTCGAGCCGGGCCGCCAGGTGACGCTGGTGTTCGACCCCGTCGATGTGGAACCGGGCGCCGTCTACCAGGTGAGGGCCTGGCTGATCGCCGACTTCCCCGACGCCGACGCCACCGACAACGAGATCGTCGTGCAATTCCGGGTCGGCGAGGATTGAGCCGCTCGGTACCATCGGCCACCTGATGCTGGATCCCCGCCTGCTTCGCGAGAACCCGGACGTGATCCGCCGCTCCCTGGAGCGCCGCGGATCGAAGGTCGACCTCGACGCCCTGATCGATCTCGACTCCCGTTATCGCGCCGCCCTGCGGGAGGCCGAGGAGCTCCGGGCGAAGCAGAAGGAGGCGGGCAAGGAGATCGCATCGTTGCAGGGCGAGGCCAAGCAGCAGGCGATCGCCGCCGTGGCCGATCTCGCCGAGCAGGTGAAGGCCAGGACCGCCGAGGCCGACCGGCTGGGGGAGGAGTTCCGCCTCGCCTGGCTGGAGGTGCCCAACCTCGTCGCCGACCACGCCGCCGACGGGTTCACCGAGGACGATGCCGTGGAGGTCCGCCGCGTCGGCGAGCCCCGCGGCGAGGGCACCGACCACGCCACGCTGGGCGCCTCGCTGGGGATCATCGATATCGAGCGGGCGGCGAAGGTCTCCGGCTCCCGCTTCGGCTACATCAAGGGGAAGGGGGCGATGCTCGAGTTCGCCCTCGTCCGCTGGGCCATGGACCACCTCGTCGCCGAGGGGTTCACCCCGATGATCCCGCCCGTCCTGGTGAAGGAGGCCGCCCTGGAGGGCACCGGCTTCTTCCCGGAGGCGAGGGAGCAGGTCTACGAGGTGCCCAAGGACGAGCTGTTCCTGGTCGGCACCGCCGAGGTCCCGCTGGCCGCATATCACATGGACGAGATCCTCGACCCCGCCGACCTGCCGCTGAGGTACGCCGGGTTCTCCACCTGCTTCCGGCGGGAGGCGGGCACCTACGGCAAGGACACGGCCGGCATCTTCCGGGTCCACCAGTTCGACAAGGTGGAGATGTTCGTGTTCTGCCACCCCGACGAGTCGTGGGAGATGCACGACCGGATGCTCGCCATCGAGGAGAAGCTGGTCGCCGAGCTGGAGATCCCCTACCGGGTGATGAACATCGCCGCCGGCGACCTCGGGGCGTCCGCCGCCAAGAAGTACGACATCGAGGCGTGGTTCCCCGGCGAGCAGCGGTACCGGGAGATCACATCCTGCTCCAACACCACAGACTTCCAGGCGCGCCGCCTGCGGGTCCGCTACCGGTCCGAGGGCGGCAACGAGATCGCCCACACCCTCAACGGAACCGCCTGCGCCGTGGGCCGGACGATCCTCGCCATCCTGGAGAACCACCAGCAGCCCGACGGGTCGGTCCGCATCCCGACCGCCCTGCAGCGGTACACGGGCTTCGACGTCATCGAGCCGTGACCCAGCCCGACCGGGTATTCGCGAAGATCGCCCGTCGCTACGACCGGATCAACGCCATCCTCTCGCTGGGGCGGGAGCGGGTGTGGCGCCGCCGGGGCATCCGTCGCCTCGGTCCCGGCCTGGTGCTCGACCTGGGCTGCGGCACGGGCACCACGGACTTCGAGGGCAGGCCGGTGGTCGGCCTCGACCCGGTGCCGGAGATGATCGCCCTCAGCCCCGTCCCGGCTCGGGTGGTGGGCTACGGAGAGGCGCTTCCCTTCGCCGACCGGAGCTTCCAGAGCGTGTTCAGCGCCTACGTATTCCGGAACCTGCGGTCGGTGGCGCAGACGCTCGAGGAGATCGCCCGCGTGCTGGAGCCGGGCGGGACCGCGGTGATCATCGACCTGGGCCGGCCCTGCAACCGCTTCCTCCGGGTGATCCACCGGATCGGAACCGCCATCGTCCTGCCGCTGGTGGGGCTCCTGTTCGCGGGGGCGCCGGGGGAGTACTGGTACCTGCACCGCAGCCTCGACTCGCTGCCCCAGCCGGAGGCGATGTACGCCAACGGCCCGCTGGAGCTCGAGGAGGTCTGGCGCGCCGGGCTGTTCGGCTTCGTCTACGGGGCGGTGCTGAGGAAGCCCGCCTGACGGGAGCCCGTTGCCCCCTCGCGGGCGACAGGGAGACCCGGTGGCGGCGGCCTCCGGGTGCTCAGCAACCGGTACCGGGTACTCTGTACTCGATCGTGTAGGCGGGGCGCTAGGGGTGCCCTGTACCCGAAATCCTCTCCATGCGGGGCTTAATCCCCCGCCCGAGGGGCACGACACGCCGGGGGGTTCATCCCCTGACGGTGGAACCGGGGTGTTGACGGTCGGGTCCTCGGCGGCGGAGCGCCGCGAACCGGGTCAGGTCCGGAAGGAAGCAGCCCTAAGTGGTTGGCTCCGGGTGTCGGGGACAGCCCGGCCCGAGCCAACGGACGCCGCACCGGCGCCCACCGTGTCTCGACGGCGGGGTCACGATCAACCTTGCATCTCCGACCGGTTACCGTCGCCCGGTCATGTCCTGGCGGCGTTTCGGCGACTCCTTCCTCCGTCTCTTCGTCGCCGCCATGTTCCAGGAGCTCTGCTTCTCCTTCCTGATCCACGCCCCCGGGTACTTCTCCAACCTGGGCGCCTCCGAGGGGCGGATCGGCCTCCTCTACTCGGTGTGCGCGGTCGTCGCCCTGGTGCTGCGCCCCCTGCTCGGCAAGATCCTCGACCGGACCCATCGCAGGACGGTCCTGCTCTGGGCCGGGGCGGGCAACGCTCTGGTCGTGTTCGTCCTCGCCACCACCGACGTCTGGGGCCCGTACCTGTGGGCGCTGTTCCTGGCGCAGCGGGCGTTCCAGGTGGGCCT